>JAQUYA010000148.1 GCA_028692055.1 Lachnospiraceae bacterium
ATGAAAAAATTATACATTTTAGAGGAATTGGATTGTGCACATTGCGCAGGTAAAATTGAAGAGGCAGTTGCCAAATTAGAGGGCGTAAAGAGCTGTACGGTTACTTTTTTGACTAAGAAAATGGCATTGGATATAGAAGATGGCAAAGAAGATATGGTTATAAAAGAAGCAAAAAAGATTATTCATAAGCTTGAACCAGATGTAGAAGTAGTTGAAAAATAAATGAGGTAGTAGCAGGCAGCGGTGCGAGCCTACGGAGGAATAAAACATGACTAAAAAAATGAAAAAGAGAATGCATCGTATCATAATTGGTGGTATTGTGTTTTTTGCTTCTATAATTTTAACGAAAATATTGCCAACCTTGAATCAAAATATAGAACTGATGCTTTTTCTGGCAGCCTATTTCATAGTAGGAGGAGATGTAGTTAAGAAGGCAGTTCAAAACATTGGGCACGGCCAGATATTTGATGAAAACTTTCTTATGATGATAGCAACGGTGGGAGCCTTTCTGGTAGGTGAATATCCAGAAGGGGTAGCAGTTATGTTGTTTTACCAGGTTGGAGAACTATTTCAGTCCTATGCGGTTAACCGGTCCAGAAAGTCCATTGCAGACCTGATGGATATACGTCCTGATTATGCAAATGTATATCGCAATAATGAAGTTATAGAGGTAGACCCGGGTGAAGTACAGATAGCAGAAACAATCTTAGTAAAGCCGGGGGAAAGAGTACCTCTGGATGGAATTGTAACAAAAGGTAATACATCACTCGATACGATGGCATTGACGGGTGAAAGTGTTCCAAGAGAAGTAGGTTTAAATGATGAGGTAATTAGTGGATGTGTAAATATAACGGGCGTTATTGAAATAAAAGTAACAAAAGAATTTAAGGAATCAACGGTTTCAAAAATTTTGGATTTGGTTGAGAACGCAGCCAGTAAGAAATCAGAATCAGAAAACTTTATCAGTAAATTTGCGAAATACTATACACCGATTGTAGTTATCTGCGCAGTATTACTTGCAATTATTCCGCCAGTTATTATAGGTGGTGGATTTGAAAGCTGGATTTACAGAGCATTAACATTTTTAGTTATTTCCTGCCCGTGTGCTCTGGTTATTTCTATTCCACTCAGCTTCTTTGGCGGAATCGGAGGTGCAGGAAAAGTCGGAGTACTTATAAAAGGAAGTAATTATCTGGAAGCTATGGCAGAAACGCAAATCGTAGTAATGGATAAAACAGGTACCCTGACAAAAGGTAACTTCAAAGTAAATGAAGTGTATGCCGTAAATGGAGATACCAAAGAACTATTGGAGCTGACGGCATATGCAGAGTATTATTCCAATCATCCGATTTCTATTTCCTTAAAGGAAGCGTATGGGAAAGAAATAGATGACAGTAAGCTGAGAGAAGTAGAAGAACTTGCAGGCCATGGCGTACATGCAGTTATAGGAGAACGCGAGATATATGTGGGCAACACAAGGCTCATGGAACAACAAGGCGTTGTATATAAAGAAGTAGAATCTTTTGGAACAGTTATTCATGTTTCCGAGTTAAATAAGTATCTGGGCTATATTACCATTGCCGATGAGATCAAAGATGATGCAAAGGTCGCAATACAGGGATTGAAAGCGGCAGGTATCCAAAAGATAGTAATGTTGACCGGAGATAGACAGATAACGGCGGATTATGTGGCAAGAGAATTAGGAATTACTGATGTATATGCAGAGCTGCTGCCAGGTGATAAAGTAGACCGCATGGAAGAACTGCTACAGGAAAAATCTGGTAATGGAAAACTGGTATTTGTGGGGGATGGCATGAATGATGCGCCAGTGCTTGCCAGAGCGGATATCGGAATCGCCATGGGTGGTCTTGGCTCAGATGCCGCAATTGAAGCGGCAGACATCGTTATTATGACGGATGAACCTTCTAAGATAGCAAAAGCAATGAAAATTTCAAAAAAGACACTTAGAATTGTAAAACAAAACATTGTGTTTGCAATAGGCATCAAGGTACTGGTTCTCGTATTGGCGGCATTTGGTCTTACCAATATGTGGGCAGCCGTATTTGCCGACGTAGGAGTAGCGGTCATAGCAATTCTGAATGCCATGCGTGCAATGAAAACATCGGAATTATAAACTGACACTTGTGTCTTTATTGAAAACTGGATAGAATAAGGGCAAGAAGGGTATGAAAAGCAGGTATGTCAGAAAAGGATTATGATATGAAAGGTAATAAATTAAATAGTAAAAAATTAAAGGTAGAATTAATAGATGAAGACTTGCATCTCTTGATGGAAAGATATCATTATGAGGAATCTGATTTTACACAATTGCAGCATGTTTATTATGCACTAGAGCCCTTTGTGGAAACGAAAGTGTATTGGGAATATAATCCTGCTTATGATTTTGTGGAATATGAGGATTATGCAGTGGTGGCAATTACATTAGGGAATTATTTTGATAAAATGCAGGAAATTTATCAGGATTCACAAAATCTGAGAGAAGCTTATATGATGGATTGTATTGGGGCAGAGCTATTGATGAAAGCTTATCAGGAAACGAATGGATGGATACAGAGTGAAACTGCATTGTGGAGTAGTAAAATAGAGTTTATAGGGGAAAAGTATCCGTTGGAGAGGATGGCGGAGATATTGGAACATATGAATCTGCCAAAAGAACAGGAGGCAAATACCTGTATTTACTGTAATGAAGCCTATATGTTGTTTCCACTAAAGAGTGCTATTTATATTACAGCATTGCAAAAGGTTAAACCGGAAGAACCTGCAGAATGCCTGACGATATGCGAGAGCTGCTCAAACAAGGGCTGCTCCAACCGCATACAGGAAAAGAAGGCGAATGGAGAAAAGAAAGAAAAGGATAATTGGACCTATGGATACCAGAAGATTTTTGGAAAATAGTTTGTGCCGCTGAGGTGGTATATATAGAAATGTGAAAATGAAGACACAATTTATAAAAAATAATAGAAATAACAATCAATAGCAAGTATCAATTTACATAAAAGCTGGAATGACTTAAAAAACGAGTGTTACTGAAAGATATCCTGCAAAACATGAAACACGATAGAAATAAAAAAATTAAAAGTGGAAAATGAGCAATGAGTAATAAAAAAGGAGGCAGTATGAAATATAGAATATTTCATACTGCCTCCTTTTTTATTCTTCACTATTTTTCAGACGTTCGATTTCTAACTGAAGCTCTTCTAATTTAGACATTGCAGCATCTAATTTTTCTTCTTTTTCCGATACATTGTTTACAGGCACAAATGGTTTTTCTTCATCGAAAATACGTGGGTCAATATCCAGTCGATAGTCTTCTTCGGTAATGGCAGGACGGGGTGCTGCTTTTGGTGAAACTGGTTCTGCTTCCTCGTATTCATCTTCCTCGTTATATTGTTCCTCGTCGTCATCGTAGCCGTCATCATCGTCATCGTCATATTCATCGTCGTATTCATCTTCTGCATCGTTTTTCTTAATCATGATAATAGTAACAACCATGATGATGACCAGTATAATAATAATTGCAAGAAGCACCATTAGCTTAGGTGAAGTAGTAAAGATATTATCATTTTGGGAAGAACCTTCTTCATAATTACCATTATCTTCGTAATCAAGTGTATTTGAGGCTCCGGAAGTATCAGCAGTGCCAGGATTGTCTGATAAAGTAACGTATTTACTGGAAACATATCCATCTTTACCCGAATAATTGATGCGATACCAATTATTGTCTGTTTCACCGGTAACAGTCAATGCTTCACCGGAGGAAACACTTCCCAGTTTATCATAATCCTTACCGGGACCGGAACGGACATTTAAAGAAGAATCTCCAACAACTGCAGTCCCTGACTTGTCGGTAACGGTGAATTCTTCTGCATGTACGGAAACCACAGGATATAAAAATAAGGATAGTAAGAAGGAAAAAAGAAGCATCACTTTTATTGTCTTTTGGAACGTAAGCCGTATATTATTTTTCATAATAAATAATCCTTTCAAAAACATACATTATTATTAGTAGTATACCATAAATCAGAAACTGTAAAAGGGAAAGTTCGGATACTTTTGAAAAAATTAAGATTTTTTCAGCAGCACCTCGTAATTTTCC
>JAQUYA010000149.1 GCA_028692055.1 Lachnospiraceae bacterium
ATCCCTTATAGTTCTGACGAATAGCAGAGTTACTCAGATTCTCAATATCATATCCTACCGTAAGCACCAGCTGGTCTGTTACCAGTTTCTTTGCAACCAGATCCAGTACCAGCAGCTCTGTCATTTCCTTAACAATCAGCTTTGCTTTCTCACAGGTATAGGGACATTGCAGTACCTGCCCGGAGCCAAGACTGCTGTTATCTGGCTTGTAGGCTTTTACATCTGTAATGGTACAGGGTTCGAAGCCCCAGGCATGGTCAATGAGTAGTTCCGCATTGACACCAAACATTTTGTATAAAAGGTCTTCGTTATAATAATCCTGTGAGCTGCCAATGGAACATCTGGCGATATCACCCATTGTCAGTAAACCACATTCTTCCAGTTTCTTCGCATACCCCCGTCCTACACGCCAAAAGTCAGTCAGTGGTCTGTGGGTCCACAATAATTTACGATAGGATAGCTCGTCTAATTCTGCGATACGGACACCATCCTTGTCTGGAGTCACACGCTTTGCAACAATATCCATCGCAATCTTACATAAATACAGGTTTGATCCAATCCCAGCCGTCGCTGTGATTGCTGTGGTCTGTAGTACGTCCTGAATCATTTTCATCGCAAGCTCCCGCGGAGAGAGTCGATAGGTCTGCAAATAATGCGTGACGTCCATGAATACCTCATCAATGGAATAGACATGGATATCCTCTGGTGCAATATATTTCAAATAAATATTATAAATTTTTGTACTAAATTCCATGTAAAGTGCCATACGCGGTGTAGCAATCAGATAATCAATTGCCAAAGATGGATTTGCTTCCAGTTCCTTTGCATTACTGGAGCTTCCGGTAAATTTCTGTCCGGGAGCTCTACATAGCCTAAGTGCATTTGCTTCTTTTACCTTTTGCACGACCTCAAATAATCTTGGTCTTCCGGGTATTCCATATGCCTTTAAGGAAGGGGAAACCGCAAGACAGATTGTTTTTTCTGTTCTGCTGATATCTGCCACGACAAGGTTCGTCGTTAGTGGGTCCAGATCTCTCTTTACGCACTCCACCGAAGCGTAAAAAGACTTTAAATCAATTGCTATATAGACATGTTCTTCCGACTTCCGAGTCATACGATTCGCTATTCCTCCTATATGGCGCTTTTATTCCATAGATTACTGTACTCCGTAGCACTCCTTTACAAATTTACGCAGCTGGACAAGAGAGCGCTCCACTTTCTCTGTATCAATGCAATATGCCATACGGAAATATCCCGGACAGCCAAAGCTATCGCCCGGCACAAGCATCAAATCATATTTTTTTGCTTTTTCACTAAAAATTTTCGCATCTTCTTCCAATGCTTTTGGGAAGATATAGAATGTTCCGCCCGGTTTTACGCAGGTAAAGCCAAGATTTGTTAATTCCTTATATAATAGGTTCATATTCGTTTCATAAACAGATAAATCCGAAGTTTCATCTATTACCTCGGCAACGGCTAATTGAATGATGGAAGGTGGACAATTATGTCCGATTCCTCTGGAAATCTGTCCACACATATTTATAATAAGTGCGGAATCTTTGCACGCTGGATTAACTGCTATATAGCCGATACGTTCTCCCGGCAGGGAAAGGGATTTGCTGAAGGAATAGCAAACGAGTGTATTTGCATAATATTGAGATACGCATGGAGCATCGACACCATCAAACACGATCTCCCGGTATGGTTCATCAGAAATAATATAGATAGTATGTCCATATTCCTCAGATTTCTGTGTTAATACTGCTGTCAGTTTTTGTATTGTTTCTGTCGAATAAACGATACCAGAAGGATTATTGGGCGTATTAATTAGAACTGCCATTGTTTTTTCATTGATCATTTCTTCAAATGCTTCAAAATGAATCTGAAAATCCTCTACTCGTGGAGGAACTATTTTTAATGACGCACCTGTCAGATTTATATAAGGACTATATTCCGGGAAAAAAGGCGCAAAGGTTATAATTTCATCACCCGGCACCGTCACTGCACGTACGGCATGTGCAATCGCACCTGCTGCTCCGGTTGTTGGAAAAATATCTTCTGCGGTATAGGGAATCCCAAATCTTCTCGCCAGAGAAGCTGCTGTCTTTTCACGAAAAACAGGATTACCTAACGTAGGGCTGTATCCATGCAGCAGCATCGGATCTGCATGCTGCAGCAAGTCAATCATTGCCTGTGTGAAATTCTTTGGTGGTTCCACAGACGGATTTCCCAGACTGTAATCAAATACATTCTCATAACCGATTTCTTTTCCACGCTCCGTAGCATAGGTAAATAACTCCCGAATTACGGATTTTCCATTTAACATTTCCTTATAATTTTCTGCTATCATTCTGCCTGTTCCCTTTCTCTGTCCCCTATGGTAACTGATGACCTGCTGCTAAATACAATTTATACCATTCTTCTCTCGTAAGCGTGATATGTCCTGCATCGATAATCTCCAGCAAACGTTTCTCGCTGGTGGTTCCGGCTACCAGCTGCATGTTTGCCGGATGACGTAAAATCCAGCTCGCCGCAATCGTAGTATCACTCACCTGATACTTATCTGCCAGTACTTTTATCTCCTTGTTTAATGCCGCATATGCTTCATTTCCCAGAAATACACCCTGCCAGCCCGGCATCTGGAATGGTGACCATGCCTGAATCGTAATGTCATGCAGTCTGCAATAATCCAGCACACTGCCATCGCGGTCTGTGGCACCCTCTGTTTCCATATTTACTTCCAATCCATTTGCTACCATATTAGATACCGGTATGCTGAACTGCAATTGATTAATCAGTAGTGGTTGCTTCACATATTTTTTCAATAATTCCATCTGCATCGGCTTATGATTGGATACTCCAAAGTAACGTACCTTACCGCTTTTTTCCAACTGTGCAAAAGCTTCCGCCACTTCCTCCGGCTCTACCAGTGCATCTGGTCGGTGTAACAATAACACATCCAGATAGTCCGTCTGCAATCTATACAAAATATGATCAACGGACTGTAAAATATGTTCCTTTGACTGGTCATAGCAACAGCCTGGTTTGATTCCGCATTTGGACTGAATCATCATGTCCTCTCTTTTCAGAGAACTGTCTTCATGGACTGCTTTACCAAATAATTCCTCACTTTTACCACCTGCATAAATATCTGCATGGTCAAAAAAATTTGCACCATGTTCTATCGCTGTATGGATATAGTGATTCATATCCTGTGTACTAAGGTCTGCAAGACGCATGCACCCAACCACAACTGCCGGCGCCTGTAATTTACTGGTTCCTAATTGTATCTTTTTCATGTTAATCCTCATTCCTGCGCTTCTTTTTGCGCATAACTACTTTGTGCTTCTTTTCAGGCACAAATAGATGTGTGAAAAATTTCCGTTTATGATTTTTCACACTAATAACCATACCTCTCTCAGCGTGTGAAAATTTATTTTCGCACGTTGCCTTCCTGAGTATTTTAGAATTATTTTTTAATGTTTCATTTACTCCTGGGCATCTACACGCATATCATGATAATAATATTCTTTATCCTTATCCGTGATTTCCCGCAGTACCTTACATGGATTGCCGACTGCAATTACATTCGCCGGAATATCTTTCGTAACGACACTGCCCGCTCCTATTACCGCATTTTCACCTATGGTTATCCCCGGCAGAATAACAACACCAGCACCAATCCACGCGCCATCGCCTATCACTATCGGGAAGGAGTACATACCTCCCTGCTCCCGAAGCTCCGGGTGTATCGGGTGACCGGTGGTACATAGCGTTACATTTGTACCAAAGAGGCATTTGCTTCCTATTGTAATCTTATAATCATCAATCAGCGTCAATCCTGAATTAATGTAGGTTCCACTTCCAATACTGACCGTCTTTCCACGCGCCAGTGTAATCGGCTGCTGCACCCATACAGGTTCTTCTACTTTACCAAACATTTCTTTTACCAATGCATTTCTCTTTTCTACTTCACTTGGCTTTGACTGATTGAATTCATACATCAAATCCTTTGCTCTTGCCTGTTCCTCCAGATATTCATCAGTATCTCCCCACAAATATCCCTTTGCCATTCTTTCTTCCATCGTCATAATCCATCTCTCCTATC
>JAQUYA010000150.1 GCA_028692055.1 Lachnospiraceae bacterium
CTGGTTATAGATAAAAATAACAAAAAATAACCTATCATTTATGTTACATAGTTCCAAACTTTTTATTCAATGCACCATATTCAAATGTACCCATTTACCGGAATTAAAACGATATCTGAAAATCAAACCACGCAGACCCCAGTCACTAAACATTCCAATCCATACAGCAAGGGGACCAAACCCAAAACCTCTTACCAGCAGCATACACAATGACACCCGACATAACCACATAGTCAAAGATGAGACAATAAGGCAGTACCTGGCATCTCCTGCCGCACGCATAGCATAAGGCGGTACAAAGGACCATTTCCAGATGAATGGCTTCACTACGGTAATCAAAAGCATAAGGCGAATGCATAAGCTTCTGCCCTCTGCATTCATGGCTGATAATGATGTCAGTGGAAATGTAATCAGCATAATGATACCGCCGGAAATAATAAGTCCAATTTCCGCATATTTCATCAGCTGCATGCAGTAACTTTTGGCTTCTTCTACTCTGCCTGCCCCCACACATTGTCCAACAATTGTTACCAGTCCCAGGCAGATACCGATGGAGGCCATGCTGCTAAACTCCTCCAGCATAGCCACCAGTGCCTGAGCAGCTATTGCTGTCGTTCCCATAAGTGATACGGTAGACTGGATCGCCAGCTTACCAAATTGAAACATACCATTTTCTATACCGGTAGGAACCGCTACCAGCAAAATCATCCAGATCAAATGTCTGTCCGGTCTGATATGCAGATAATGCTTTACCGATACTGCAAGTTTCTTATCCCGCAATGCCCACGTTACTACAACAGCACAAAATACTCTTGCAAACAAAGTAGACAGAGCGGCTCCGGTTACCCCCATGTGTAATCCAAAGATCAAAATAGCATTTCCTGCCACATTGATCACATTGGAAATCATGGAAACAGTCATAGGAAACCTGGAATTGCCCTGTGCCCTAAATAGTGCAGCACTGCCGTTGTAAACAGCCACAAAAGGAAAAGAGCAGGCTGTAATCAAAAAATATCTGATAGCTGCTTCCATAACTGATGCATCCACACGTCCAAAAATCAGAGATAAAAGCGGTCTATAACATAACAGACAAAAACCGGTCAGAACTACAGATATGGCTGTCAAAGTCATCTGCAGCTGTCCGGCTGATTCATTTGCCCGTTTCATTTCTTTTCTGCCAATATATTGTGCACAAACAACCGTACCTCCGGCGGCCAGTGCTGAGAACACCTGGATTACCAGGTTATTAATAGAATTTACCAGAGACACTGCTGATAAAGCAACATCACTTACATTACTTACCATGACGGTATCTAAGGTTCCCATTAACGCATTCAGTATCTGTTCGATCATCAATGGCACTAACAATGCCACCAGATCTTTTTTTGTAAACATCTTTTGTTCCATTTAGGCTCCAATATCTTTCATTTTACACTAAAATATTTTCCAGTTCTTTCACAGTATCCACCAGATATTCCGGATCCAGCGCTTTAAGGAATTCCCTGTCACGAAATCCCCAGCTCACCAATATAACAGGCATCCCTGCATTAATTGCCGTTTCTTTATCTACTTCAGAATCTCCGATATAGATGCTCTCCTCTGTTTTACTGCCTAATTCTTTCATTGCTTCAAACACAGTGTCCGGTGCCGGTTTCTTACGAATGCCTTTTGCTTCTTTTTCACCAATGGCAACCGGAATTCTATTTCCAAAATAAGTCTGATTCAATTTTTTAACCGGTACATCATTCTTATTTGAAACAATAGCCGTTTTGATTCCTGCCTGCTGCAATTTATCCAGCAGTTCCAATATGCCCGGATAGGGAGCCGTTTTTACCTCACAATTGGCAAGATAATGTTCTCTAAAAACAGCAAATGCCTTATCTTCAATTTCTTTAGAGGTATGCTCGGGAACCGCCTTATGTATCAGAACCTGAATACCGTTTCCCACATAAGAAAGTACCTCTTCCAGACTTCTCTGAGGCATTTGCAGCTCTTTCAATGTATAATTCACACTATCTGCCAGGTCATCTATTGTATTTAATAATGTCCCATCCAGATCAAATATTGCAGTGGTATATTTTTTCATATTTTCTCCTTAATAAAAGTATTTTATAATTCATGAAGATACCAGTAATGAATTCCAAACACACTAACCCGCTTGCACAAACCCACAGTATCTCCAGGTTCTACCCGGTCATACATGGTTTTATATACGTCCATGCGCTCCTCTCCTTCTGTCGTAGCTACCCGAAGCACATAATGATTGCTTTTTCCACCGGTTTCAAATTGATCAGTGACCATTACCACTTCATGTTCCGGCTCTTTCACTCGACAAATCCAGTTTGCATGATAAGTGGTAGTATATGCATAAAACACTCCCAGCATAATAATCATCGCCATCGTACCGTACAATGGTTTTTTATTCTTTACAAACAGCAAATACAGCAAAAAGAAAATCAGAAAGATAATAACACCGAACCCAACCGCTTTCCAACCATCACGAATATTCATGATTTCCAAAGAGGGCCATCCCAAAATTTCTATCAACATAAACGTAACAAACGGAAAATTAACATGATCTGTACGCCATTCTTTACTGACTCCATTTGGTCTGTCCATTGTAATGACATTAGGAAATGTAAGAAGCACTATATACATGAGAAGTGGTAACACCATCATCAACAGTATTCCTGTTCTGGCAGAAAAATATCTGATTGCCACCACCGTTAGAAACAAGCCTCCCCAGGATAAGAACCTCATAAACCATTTGATCTGTTTCACATGTTGAAACTGCCAGGGATATAGTTCTTTTTCTGCCGGATAGGTCTCCGTAATATATGCCTGTTGCTTATTCCGGTACGGCGTATTTCCTTTTGGCAAAACATCGCTTTCTGTTACTGTCATCGCATTTTGTCTAAAGAAATCCAATAATTCATTACTGTGCTTCATATTGCATTCCACACAGGCAAGCTTCTTTCCGCTTCTATCATATAGCAAAACGGAGAGACTTCCCATTCGAAGCTTCTGTTCTACACAGCCAATTTCTGTAAAGTAAAATGCGGTAGTCTTACCATACCATGTGCGATACTGACAATTCGTACGTGAAACCTGTAAACGTCGAAGACAATAATCTGTAATCATACCATACCCCAATAAAGCAAAACCTCCAAAAATAGCACCACATAGGAATAATAACATCATATCGTGCTCTGAAATTCCTACACATACACAAAAAAATAAAAAAATGGTAAAAAAAACAGCATCTATGATCCCAATAACCAGTACATATTTAGGTTCTCTGACTTCTACTTCCGTCTGCATTACTTCGGCTCCTTATTAATAATTTGTTCTTATTATAACAGACATAATGCTACTATAAAACAACCATAAAAAAGAAAGCCTTCCTTTCGAAAGCTTTCTTTTTTATCTTGCATTTAATTTATATCTTTATTAGCAGATACCCTGTGCCTTCATAGCCTCTGCGTAAGGTTTTACTGTTTTTCTATGTTTATATGGTTTTTGTAGCCCACTTGTAGCATTCTATTGTCTGACAATTCATTTTAAGTACATCTATTTCCATTGTTAATAATAAATCAATTGTATATTAGATAACTCTTATTGCAACAATGATGATTCCAATAATCAATGCTATCGCTAATAATTTTGATCCGAAATATTCCACAAAACATTTAACACTATTTTTTGCGCCAAGCCTTGCATCACGTTTTTCCCACTCTTTCATTATTTTCTGAAAATTTTCAACGCCACCTGCTGCTTCAATATTTTCTGGAGTACATAGCATATTTACATAATCACTTTTAGTTTTAATATCTTCAGCTTTTTCTCCGCCCATAATAATACCACCTTTCACACCAATGCATATCTTTATATCTAATATTATTGTAGCACTTTATCTTCTATTTGTCAATTTTCTTTTGATATCTTCATCATACTATATGCATTACTTGTCTCCTGTATTGGGACATTACATATTTTTCATCTGAAAGACATACCTCTTCTATTCTATGTGCATCACATCCTACAAGTATTGGATAATCACCAGGTAACAGATTCCAAAATTCTGGTCGGTAACTACAAAATTCA
>JAQUYA010000048.1 GCA_028692055.1 Lachnospiraceae bacterium
AATGACAATAAAATTTTGTGGAAATATAGGCACAACAGTCAAAACCGTACATAAGTGAACTGAAATGAACGGAAAATAGGGCTTTAGGCACCACAAAGCCAAAAGAAAATTAGGAGTTTGAGTAGAGAACAAAGCTCCAAGAATGGCGTATTTACGCGGTTCTTAGGGCTTTTCTTTGGGGTGTGATACATTTTTGATACCTAGATTATTGATTGGTAATTGTATATTACCTCTGCTTGGTTTATCAAGCAGGACAGAAAACCTGGAAAAGAAAAAATAGAAGCTTTAAAAAGTGCATTAAATAATTGCGGAGATAAAAGAGAGATAGATCAAATACTGTCTTCAAATATTAAGACATATTCATTCAGACCATTTTTGCAGTCTAAGATTTTGCTTTGGGAAGATGTTTTGAAAAAATATGCAACTGTTATCTGACTTATCTTGAATGATATTTAAATATCCTTCTTTTTGTAAGTGTTTTCATGCTATCGTAGATGCTGTTACGGACGTTGGCTGGAATGCAGACACAATCAAAAAGCTTGTTTTAACGCATGGACATTTAGATCATACTGGGTGTGGCAGATGGTTTGTAGAAGAATATCATATGGAAACATATCTTTCCGAGGTAGATAATATATTTTGGCAAGAGCATCCGGCAAAGCCAGATAGACCAGAAACATGGAGGAATTCCAAACGTACTGCGAGGTTTTCAAAACAATGAGTTGCGACAAATTGAAGCAATTGACAAAAAAGGAAAAATAACAGCTGCCATAAAAGATGCAGGATGAAGCTTCCGCTAAAACCTTAATGTTACATGAAATGGTTTTAGCGGAAGCTTTTTGTTATTCCAGATATTCCCACTACAATAAGGCTGGTAGCAATAGGAAACTTCATAAGTGGTATCAGTGGCATCGAAGCAAGGGGTAGATTCTGGTAAAGAATTGGCAGTATTCGAGTAAATGGCAGTTTTTGGCAAGGAAAAGGTAAGAATTATTTTAGATTGGTTTACATAACAACCATAAATAAAACAAGCCTGCTGCTGATAAGTAATACGAAATTCTTTTTCTGGAGTACCTTCCCAGATGAGACCGGTTCCTGCATGGGCAAAGTCCAGAGTGATGGTGCAATTTTCCAGAGTGGCAGATAAAAGCTCTGGGGATTCACATAAAAGAGACTCACCATATACAGAACCCCTTGCAAGCAAGGCGAGTCGTCTGCCTACTTCACGTTTATGTTTTGGATGAATGTCCTCGTACATACCAAGATCCATGAGGGATATCATAGCGGTATGTGGCACATGCTTGCTTACATAGTCTTGCTTTTCACGTATGATTTCATAGTTTTCACCCGTGCAGTCAAGCCATACGCCAAAGGGCGCTAGCTGGGTAAATAGAAATGGAAGCGTTGAGTCTGCAAAGGCATCACGGAAGCATGCAATCAGAGAGGTCATAGTCTGGTCATAGATTTCCGCGTGACCCGAATCAGATTCTCCCTGATACCATAGGATTCCTTTGAGAGAAAAAGGTGCCAGTTTCTCTATCATGGTGTGGTACAGACCGGATGGACGATAATGATGGTAGGGACCAAGAGGCAATACGGGATCTGCTTTATGTATTTCCATCCATTGCGCCTGTTCCTCCAGAGTTAGGCCATACATCATGGTACGCCATTCTAATTGGTGATGGTAAGAATCTTCAAAAGCCCAGGCATCCATACTTTCCTGATTCATGGCATCTTCTGATTTATTCTGCACCGAGTCGAGGTATTCTTTTACAAAAATAGATAAAGGTTCCTTTTCCAGATAGGATTCTGCCATCCAGGCACATGCAGGAGTACCACCCCAGTTGCAGCCGATGATACCCACCGGTACATCCAATGCAGGCTGAATATTTCTTGCAAAATAATAACCTGGGGCAGAGAAGACCGCCCATGCCTTATCCCCTTCTTCGAACCAATAACCACTATCTGGCAGGTCACGCTCTTGGCCTTCATAAGCAATTTGAGGCATATTAAACATGCGGATATTTTTATTTGGAGGCAGCTTTTTCGTATCATTCCAGTGCGCGTCATAGCGCAGAAAATATTCCATATTGGATTGCCCTGCTGCAAGCCAGAGCTCGCCAATTGAGATATCACTTATGGTAATCTCTGGCTCGTTTTCATGATCCACATAGAAAGTAAGAATTTTGCCAACTCCCGCGGATTGTGCAGGAAAATGACAGCAAAACTGCCCTTTTTCGACAGAAACTGTTTCCGTGGTAGTATCCAGCTGTATTTTTACCGTACGTCCGGTTAAACATGTGCCACAGATGAGAAGCTCTTTTTCCCGCTGCAGCATCATATGATTTTGATAGATAAATGGTAATTGAATTCGTTTCATGTACAAATACCTCCGAACTTGAATTATGCTTTTGCATAAACACCAACGCTTTCAAACGCTCCTTCATAGAAACGTTCCAGCTTGGCTTTGTATATAATCATTTAAATATATTTTACCCTGCTTCCAAGTTTATCACGTATCGAGTATACTTCCTATCGAAAAGTTGCGTTTCTCACACACAAAAGTTTGCAACTTCCGCAAGAATTCGATAGAAAAGTATAGTAAGAGAATATAAAATTATAGGAAAGAGAGAAATGAGGAAATGAGTATGAGCGTGGTAAAGAATCCAATACGAAGTGGCTTTTATCCTGACCCATCGGTATGCCGGGTGGGAGATACCTATTATTGTGTGCATTCGAGTTTTGGATATGCACCGGGCATTCCTCTGTTTAAAAGTACAGACCTGATTCATTGGGAACAGATTGGACATGTGCTAAAAAGTAAGGAACAATTACAGCTTAATGGAGCAGCAACCTCGGGCGGCATCTATGCACCTACGATTCGCTATCATCAGGGGACATTTTATGTGATTGTGACAAATGTGACCCATGGAGGTAATTTTTATGTGACTTGTAATAATCCGGAAGGAACATGGTCTGAACCTCATATACTGCCGGAGGCAGAAGGAATTGACCCGAGTCTTTATTTTGAAGGAGATAAATGCTATTACATCGGACAGAGAAGCAAAAAAGAGGCAGCTTATTTTGGAGACTGTGAGATATGGATACAGGAGCTGGACTATCATAAGCATCAGCTTGTGGGAAAAAGTCAGGCAATCTATGATGGTGCGTTAAAGAAAGCCTATTGGCCGGAAGGTCCGCACCTATACAAAAAAGATGGTTATTATTATCTACTTATTGCAGAGGGAGGCACGGAATATGCTCACAGTATTTGCGCAGCCAGAAGCCGGGAACTATTAGGTCCGTATGAATCCTGCCTGTGGAATCCTGTTTTTACGCATCGGCATTTGGGTCACTCTTACCCGATACAGAATGCAGGTCATGGGGAACTGTTTGACACACCGGATGGAAACTGGTATATGGTGATGCTTGCCACCAGACCGTATCAGGAAGGAGCGGAACTCGGGAGAGAAACCTTTCTGGCAGACGTGACATGGGAAGAAGACTGGCCGGTAATCAATGCAGGAGAGGGACGACTACGCCCATATCAGATAATCCAGACTGCTGGTGGGAAAAAAGCAGAATTGACAAAACCTATAGCACTTATGAAACCCATAGAGTCTGCAGAAGATGCAGAACTCAGAGAAACTACAGAAATTATAGAGGACATCCAAATCAAAGAAATAACAAAACGGGTAGATAATATAGACAAAAATCTATATTGGAATCCAAACCCAGACATGCGGATAATTGGATTACGCAGAAATATATTACTGGAGGGTTACAAAGGTTGCCGAGTACAGAACAATCGTTTATATTTGCCATTGCTACAGGCAGAACTCTGGGATATCCACACCGTACCGGCATTTCTGGGCATACGACTTACAGATACCGAGTTTTCCATGTCAGTAAGAATGGAGTTTTCACCTGAGGCAACCTCCTGCGAAGCGGGACTGGTCTATTATTATGATGAAAATAATTATATTCAATTTATAGTGACAAAACAAAGTGTACAAATCATCTGTAGAAAAAATGGTACAGACGAAATAGCAGTTACAGTAGATATCATAGATGCAGAAAAAAGCATACGAAAGGAAGGTTCTCGCAAGGAGCCAGAAAAACAACACACCCTCACCATAACTGGAAAAAAACAGACAGCAAGCTTCCAATACGATGGTCGCATCATAGCAGATAACCTATCCCTTTCATACCTGTGCAGCGAAAGAGCAGGCGGCTTTACCGGATGCACTGTAGGAATCTATGGGGCAACACACAATAAATTTACAGAACAAGATTTTTCGAAATATCATTCCCAGGCAACTGAAAATTTTGCAATCTTTGATATCATATATACAAATTTATAAAGATTTAAACTTCAAAAGGAGGGAGTGCTAATTAGAGGAGGTGTACATGGCTCGAAACTCAGAGGGTGTACATCCCTTTATTATTTTGAACATGCGAATAAAAGCAGACAGGCTAGAAAAGCCGGAGTGCAATGCCACATCGGTAACGGACATCTGTGGATTAATCAGGAGCTGCTCGGCGGTGGCGATTCGCTTCTGGTTCAGGTATTTGTAAAAGGAGCTATTCGTAAACTGCTTGAAAAGTCTGGTGAAATGAAATTTGCTAAAGCCTGCCATATCTGCCATCATATCCAGAGATAAATCTTCTGTGCAGTGCTCACTGATGTAGCTGCATATGGTCATGAATTTCTCGATATATTCCTTTTGTTTCACATGTCCTACGTCAAACCGTTCTACGGATTCCGTATGATTGCGCCCTACCGATACTAACATTTCAATTAATTTTGAATAAATGGAGGTTTCGGTAAGTGGGGCATCTCTAAAATATTCATCGGTAATTTCCACCATGAGTGCATGCATTCTATCGTAGATGAGTGGATAATTCTCGGGGGTAATCAAAAGTACAGGAGATATAATGGACAGGATAGATTCCAGTTCTTTCAAACGAAAGACAGAAGAAATCTCTGCCTGAAAGATAATTCGTCTGCCCTTTATGGCACGAAAGGTATGAAGCGCTCCGGGACAGATGAGCAGAATGTCGCCTTCTCTCAGATCCATTTTCAATTCGTTACATTCCACAGGATAATGATTTTCCACAGGCATGACAATCTCGATGGGGGTATGCCAATGGGCAGGATACTCCTCGTTATCGGTATTGTTGTACAGACGGATATTTGTATTTTCCTTGTAATTGACGGTTTCGTGAATACCATTGAGATTTTCTATCATATGCCCTATGCCAGCCTTTCCATTTTTTGTTGCAAAGTATCCGAATTGTTTTAATAATAGCAACAATCAGACATTTTAGTGTATAAATATTGCTATTCCTATATAGGGAAAGTATAAGGTTAAGTGAACGATAATGCAATAATAATCTACAAAATAACATTGCAAATTTAGAAAGATATAATATATGCATAAAAAATATGGTACAATAGTATCATTACTGTACAAAACAACAAGTACGATAAGATATAAAGTAGCAATAATTAGGAATTAGAAAGCAACTATTGTGATGAAACATGGATTTGTATCTGCTAGGATAAAGTTATCCGAAAGGAAAAGCATATTTGTTATGCAGGCAACTACTTATGGGGTTATACAATTATTGAAGGAGGATTTAAGTATGAAGAAGAAAGTATTATCATTATTGCTATCCACAGCAATGGTAGCATCTGTATTATCAGGCTGCGCGGTATCTACAGACACAGGTGCATCTACCGGCACAGGAACGACAGAAGCTACAGATGCAGCCAGCGAGTCAACAACAGAAACCGCTGCGGCAACCGGTGATGAAGAAGAAATTACCTGGATGTTCTGGGATGACCTGGACGCAACAGAAGATTTGATTACAAAAGGATACAAAGAAGTAATCGACCGTTACAACGAAACCTATAAAGGAAAATATCATTGTAATGTTATTACTACAAATCTGGAAGAGTATGATACTAAATTAAATGCTTTGGTAGCAGCGGACCAGACACCGGATGTATTTATCTGTAATCCGGGACCAAACCTGACACAATATGTAGATGCGGGCATAGCACAGGACTTAACGGATATCTTACAGAATCAGGAAAGTGACTGGTATGGCACATTTACAGACGGCATTTTTGAAAGAATTACCTATGATGGAAAGATTATGGCAGTTCCTACCAACTTTGCAGCAGCTTGTGTATTTTATAATACGGACATCTTTAAAGAAGCCGGAGCGGAAGTTCCTGCTACCTATGAAGAACTGTTAGCAGCCTGTGAGAAGATTAAAGCTGCAGGCTATGCACCAATATCCTGTTCGGCTGGTACAACATGGTGTTTATCTATGGTAGCTGGTTACTTATGCGACAGAGAAGGCGGTCCAGATAATTTACAGGGAATTACCGATGGCACACTTGACTGGACAGATCCGACATTCATTAACGCAGGTACTAAATTAAAAGAGTTATCACAGTACTTCCAGGAAACAGCAGCTGGAGATTCCAATGACCAGGCAACAGCCAACTTCTATAATGGCGAAGCAGCTATGCTGGTACAAGGCTCCTGGGCAATCGCACAGATTAATGGTAATAATCCAGACTTTGAAGATCATTGTGGTGTGTTCCAATTCCCTGCTATTGAGGGCGGCGCTGATCCAAACCGTATGATTGTTAAGACAGATAATCTGGTTCTCAGCTCTAAGACACAGCATCAGGAAGCAGCACTTGCATTAATGAAGATGTTTACCGATGACACTGCTCAGAAATATACAGCAGAAGTTGGTGGCAAGATTCCTGTAACAGGCGTTGAGATAGATTTTGACAAAGCTCCAAAGCAATTATCTTTTATCGAAGATATTCTTGCAAACATGACAGGTACCTTTGGATTCTACAATGAATCACTTGCAAGCGTAGAAGCAGGAGATGTATTTGATAATGCCATGGTAGATGTATTCCTTGGAAATGCGACACCAGAGGAAGCTTTCCAAAAAGTACAGGATTTCTATGATAAAAATGTAAGATAGAATTTATAATATGTAATTTATTTCATTCATAAAAAGTATTTTAACGCAGACAGCAGGATATCTGCTGTCTGTTATCAGATAAAGGGAGGTTCACATGGAAAGAATATTAAGAGATAAAAAGGCGATAGTGATTTTTTTGGCTCCTGCCTTTATCATATTTACGCTGATACTTGTAGTACCTATTATACAGGTCATCTATTATTCACTTTGCGATTATAATGCACTTACCCCACCCAAATTTGTGGGATTATCCAATTATGTATCACTTTTTACCGCGGATGATACCATGCGTATTGCATTGAAGAATTCCATTTTCTTTATGTTATTTTCCGCGATTTCACAACAGATATTTGGACTCGTACTGGCAGTATTACTGACCAATATCAAAAAAGGAAGAAACTTTTTCAAGAATATTTACTATCTGCCATGTGTCTTGTCATCAGCAGCATTAGGTCTACTGTGGGCGTTTATGTTTAATCCTAAAATGGGATTGAATCAGATTCTGGCGGTATTTGGTATCAAAGGACCATTGTGGCTGATGGAATCCTCGGGATTTATTCCACTGCCTATGTGGGTTATTGCATTTGTGGCATTATGGCAGTATCTGGGACAAACGATGATGCTTTATATGGCACAGATTACAGGAATTTCTACAGAACTATATGAGGCTTCCTATATCGATGGCGCATCCAGAGCAAAGACATTCCGTTACATTACCCTGCCATTAATTAAGCCAATGTTTGTAACTACACTTTCACTGAACTGTATCGGCTCCCTGAAATTCTTCGATTTGGTATACAACATGACTCAGGGTGGACCGAATAACAGAACCCATGTCCTTGCAACACACCTGTATGAACAGGGATTTAAATATTTCAAGTATGGCTATGCAAGTGCCATATCCATTGTATTGCTGGTGATGTGTCTGATTGTTACTCTTATTATTAATAAATCAGTTAAAATTGAAGACTACGAGATGTAAGTGTGAAGAATAATTCTAAGACATGAAAGTACCATGTCAAGAATTATTAAAACTTCGCACTGGAAAAACGCCAAAGAAAGCGTTTTTCTTAAGGAATTATTTAGGCCTGTATGATAAGAATACAGGCTGAGAGAAAGGCATGGTTATTAAAATGAATAAAAACAACAACATAAAAATAAAAAGTGTCAATAAAGTAACTCCTGGAAAGATTCTCGTTTACATAATATTGTCTGCGCTGGTATTGGTATATATTTTACCCCTGTTATGGATGATTAGCGTATCTTTGAAGACCAATAAAGAGATTTTCCAATCCCCATTTGCAATGCCGGAGGTGGTACAGCTTGGCAACTATATATTTGCCTGGACGAATGGCAAATTGGGAACAGCGACCTTGAATTCTGTCATTGTCTGTGCGGTGGCACTGATTATGAGTATGCTGATTGGAGCGATGGCAGCTTTTGCAATTGGAAGAATGAAATTTAGATTTTCAGGTGCGGTCATGGGATTTTTTATGATTGGAATGATGGTTCCGGTACATTGTGTGCTGATTCCTTTGTTTGTCAGATTTTCTAAACTACACTTAACCAATTCCCTTGTGGGACTGATGATTCCCTATATTACATTTTCACTTCCAATGACAATTTTCTTGTTGGTGGGCTTCTTCAAAAGCATGCCAAAAGAAATGTTTGAAGCAGCATGTATAGACGGATGCTCCATATATAAATGCTTTACTTTGATCGGATTACCTTTGGTAAAGACTGGAATGTTTGTAGCAGGACTTATGACTTTTGTAGCGAACTGGAATGAATTGCTTCTTGCCATGGTATTTATATCGGAACCGACGAAAAAGACATTGCCTGTTACCCTGACCTATTTCGTTGGACCTTATGCAACGAATTATGTGCAAATGTTTGCAGCCATTATCATTGCCATTGCACCAACGGTAGTTGTGTACTGTATGTTCAGTAATCAGATTGTAGAAGGGCTGACCGTAGGTGCAGTAAAAGGATAATGCAGAAAATGTGGAGGTTTTGACAGATGAATAGAGAAAAAGCGAGAGAAAGAGCGGTAGAGCTCGTATCGCAAATGACATTGGAGGAAAAGGCGTCCCAGTTGAAATATGATGCACCAGGAATACCACGCTTACATATTCCGGCATATAACTGGTGGAATGAGGCCCTTCACGGAGTGGCAAGAGCGGGTGTGGCGACGAGCTTTCCCCAGGCAATAGGACTTGCGGCAACCTTTGACGAAGCATTACTGGGAGAAGTTGCAGACACTATCGCAGAAGAAGGAAGAGCTAAATACAATGCATATGCGGCACATAATGATAGAGATATTTATAAAGGGTTAACCTTCTGGTCTCCCAATGTAAATATATTCCGAGACCCCAGATGGGGACGTGGACAGGAAACCTATGGGGAAGATCCTTTTTTGAGCGGCAGACTGGGAAGTGCCTTTGTCAAAGGTCTGCAAGGAAGCGGAGAGGTCATGAAGGCAGCAGCCTGTGCCAAGCATTTTGCGGTACATTCCGGGCCGGAGGCTGTACGACATGAGTTTAATGCGGAGGTATCCAATAAGGATTTATATGAAACCTATCTGCCAGCATTTGAAGAGCTGGTAAAAGAAGCGAAGGTAGAAGCCGTAATGGGTGCTTACAACAGAACGAATGGAGAACCGTGCTGTGGCAGTGAAACTCTGATACAGGATATCCTACGAACCGACTGGAGATTTCAGGGGCACTATGTGTCGGACTGCTGGGCTATCAGGGATTTCCATGAAAATCATATGGTCACAAGAGATGCAAAAGAATCAGCAGCGATGGCGCTGAATGCAGGCTGTGACCTGAATTGCGGAAATACCTATCTACATATTATGAATGCATATAAACATGGATTGGTGACGGAAGAAAAGATTACAGAAGCAGCAGTAAGACTATATACCACAAGATATTTGCTGGGATTATTTGAAGAAACGGAATACGATAAGATTCCATATGAAGTAGTGGAGTGCAAGGAACATTTGGCGTTGTCCGAAAGAGCTGCAAGAGAAAGCATTGTCCTTCTAAAAAATGACGGTATCCTTCCACTTAAAAAGAATGGTCGGAACAATCAGGAAGGAACTTCGATACATACCATTGGTGTGATAGGCCCGAATGCGAATAGCAGGGCTGCTCTTATTGGAAACTATCATGGCACATCCTCCGAATACATTACTGTATTGGAAGGTATCCAGCGCTATGTGGGAGACGAGATAAGAGTATTATATTCAGAAGGTTCACAGCTGAAAGTGGATAAGACAGAAAATCTTGCTATGGAGAATGACAGACTATCGGAAGCAAAGATTGTAGCAGAAAATAGTGATGTCGTATTATTAGTGGTAGGATTAGATGAATTCTTAGAGGGTGAAGAAGGAGATGAAGGAAACCATTATGCTTCTGGTGATAAGGAAGACTTACAGCTTCCGGCAACCCAACGAAGACTGATGGAAGCAGTAGTAGATACTGGAAAGCCTACCATACTTTGCCTGATGGCAGGCAGTGATATTGATTTGAGCTATGCAAGGGAGCATTTTAATGCCATATTGCAACTGTGGTATCCGGGTGCACGCGGTGGCAAAGTGGCAGCTGAGGTTTTGTTTGGAGAAACTTCTCCGTCTGGAAAATTATGTATCACCTTCTATGAAGGAACGGAAGGATTACCTGACTTCGAAGACTACTCTATGGAAGGCAGAACGTATCGTTATATAAAGAATAAGGCACAATATCCATTTGGATATGGTCTGACTTATGGAAAAGTAATGGTAAAGAATGCAGTTCTTACAGAAATGGAGTCTACGGAAGCTGTAAAGTATGAGATTGTGGCTGCTGTGAAAAATGAAGGAAAGACGGATACACAGGACGTGGTACAGGTTTATGTGAAAGATATGGATTCTTCGTTTGCACCCCTGCATCCAAGGTTGTGTGGTTTTAAACGTGTCACGGTTAAGGCAGGCGAAGAACAGGAGATTCGCATTACCCTGGATAAACATGCCTTTACGGTAATTGAGGAATCCGGCAAACGCATCAAAGATGGTTCGCACTTTGCATTATTTGTAGGCTGTAGTCAGCCAGATGAGAGAAGTGTGGAATTGACTGGCATCAGACCGGTTTGCGTGGAAGTGAATATCTAAAGATATCTAAATAAATATTTGTTTACCGTTCCCTTCCGAAATACTCTGTGGTAGAATGAAAAACAGAGATAGGAAAAATTTCCTATATGGCTTTTACTTTGGGAGGAAAATAAATTGAAATTAAGTATCAATGATTTGCTGTATCAGTTTTCTTATGCATTGGATTGTGTGGAGCATGATTTGCTCGGAACGACAACGCATCATGGGCAGCGTGTTGCATGCATGAGTGTGGAAATGGGAGCGGCTTTGGGATATGAAAAACAGGAATTGCTGGATTTAGCGGCTTGTGCGGTATTGCATGACAATGCGTTGACCGAATATATTCAGGAAGAATGGAGACGTGGGTTTGATGTGACCGAAAATGCAGATCTGATTTCACTAGGAAGTCATTGTACTTTAGGAGAACGAAACCTGAAGCAGATGCCATTTTGTGGGGATGTATCCGGAAGTGTGCTTTATCACCACGAAAATGCAGATGGAACAGGTCCCTTTGGAAAGACAACAGACGAAACTCCGATGAATGCACAAATTATCCATTTAGCGGATCAGGTAGATGCAAAATGGGATTTGAGTTATATTTCAGAGGAAAAATATCAAAAATTAATACATTTTCTGGAAAGTGAAACGGACAGGCAGTTTTCCAAAGAGTGTGTGGATTTATTTATAAAATCCCTGCCAAAGAAACTTCTGTTTTCTTTTGGCAGAGAAAAAGCACTTGTCATACTGCAGGAAAAACTTCCTTTAGTAGAAAAAGAATATAATGATACCGAAATAAAAGGAATCAGCGATGTAATGGCAAACATCATAGATTATAAATCAAAGTTTACCAGAAAACATTCGCTGGGTATAGCCCAAAAAGCGGAGAAAATGGGTGAGTTTTACGGATATTCTAAAGAAGATATTACAAAGCTGTATTTCGCAGGTGCCTTGCATGATGTTGGCAAGCTGGTAGTAGACAGGGATATTCTGGAAAAAGCGGATAAACTGACGGATGATGAGTATCGCCATATTCAGAATCATGCATATTACAGCTATGATATTTTGCGTCGTGTAAAAGGACTGGAGGAGGTTACAAAATGGGCTTCCTGGCACCATGAAAAATTAGATGGTTCCGGCTATCCGTTTGGTAAGACGGCAGAAGAATTAAATGAACCGGAACGATTGATGTGTTGTCTGGATATTTATCAGGCACTTACCGAAGACCGTCCCTATAAAGCAGGTATGACGCATTTGAAGTCCATGGAGATTTTAAGAGATATGGCACAAAAAGGTATGCTCGATGCCAAAATTGTGGAGGATATCCACACCGTATTTCAAGAAGACAGAGCAAATGAAAGCGAAATAAGATAAAATAGAAAATCAGATACCATACCCAAATAGACTGGCCATTGGCCAGTCTATTTTTATAGGAAACCGGATTTCGTCTGACGGATTATAGCACTTTCACTTGCCCGCCAGAATGTGCTATGATGAATAAAGAAAAAGACAAAGATAAAAAAAGAAAGGTCGAATGAAAATTATGAGTAGTTATTTGATAAAAGATACAACAAAAGAACAGAGAGAACAGATTATAAAGGATTCACTTGGATACTGCGATTTATCTTGTGATGAAGGTGGAGCGGCATATGGATATGATATGTACCAGCCTTATATCGATGGTGAAATGGAATTGAAAGAAATCGCACAAAGCTTCCGACCATCTTATATTCATGCAGATGACCGTCCGCAATCCGGCGGATGTGAAGCATTTTGAGTTAGGGGAAACCATTATGAAATTACGTATGCGTACCAAAATATTAATCTTGTGTTTGAGCAGTACTTTAATTGCATTGGTACTGCAGACGCTTTTATTTCAGAATGCATCTACGTCGCTCATCTACAATCAGGCAAAAATGGAAAGCTTTAGTACGCTTCAGAATATGCAGAATGAAATTTATACCTTTGTAAAAAACATTGAGAGCAAACTGATTGAAGTATATAACAACAAAGAGTTTCTACAAGAATTGAAAAGTGAGCGTTCCTTAAATGAATTGCAAGACAATAATTACCGTCTGGCATATAATCTGGCGGCTGAAAATTTTGCGACGGCAGACGGAGTGGTGGCATTGTACATATACAATGCAAAGAACGAAATTATCAGTACCTATCGCAGAGCCGTTACGCCAAAACACAATTATGCCAAAGATATTTACAGCAATGAAGAGATGTATAATGCTGCAAAAGTAAAAGAGTATATGAATTCGGATGACACCACTATGTTGATTTCAAGCTATTATAATCCATACAGGGAAACCAACATAGTGCGGTTTGTATTAAAAATCTATGATAATACCAATATAAAAGATAAAATTGGGTATGTAGTTTGCGATATTGACAGTAATGCGCTTCGAAAAATCATGGAAAAATATCAAACAAAACAGGAAATATATATATGGCTGCAGCCGCTTGGGGACAGACAAATTTTGGGAAACGGAACGCTGGAGGCAGCAAGTCAGGATTATTATCAGGAAATTAATGAAAGAATTCAGAACAGGACATTGGATGAATTTAGAGATACCTCCGAGGGCAGCCGAGTTTTGTTTCAGGTACCACAAAAGAAATACAATTTGGATGCTTATTCCATTATGCCACAGGCTATATTGAAGCAGAGCCAGAAAGCACTCACTCAAAATCTGATTGTAATTGCAATTGTTATGAGTGTTATCATATCGATAGTGGCGATATACATTACCAGAGGTTTGGCAAGACCGTTAGAACAACTGAATAAAACCATTGTACAAATTCGCTCCGGACATACAAATCAGCGTGTGGCTTATATAAAGGAGGACGAAATAGGTCAGCTCGGAAAAGAATTTAATGTAATGTTAGATGAGATAGAACAACTAATCAGCCATGAATATAAAACCAAGCTCATGTTGAATAAAGCAGAGTATAAAGCACTGCAGGCGCAAATCAATCCTCACTTTCTCTATAATACGCTTGATACCATGAGCAGTATAGCAAGCATTCAGAACTGTCAGATGGTAAGTGATTTATGCCAGTCCTTATCCAATATTTTTCGCTATAGCCTGGACATGAAGCATCCCTATTCTACGGTGGCAAAAGAAATTGATATTGTCAATCCTTTAGTGATAGCAAGGAGTTCCAGGCAGCTTATAATTATAATAAATTGATTTTTGACAATACATATCCGGAGACATTTTCCACAGAGCAGACAGACTGTGATGCGAAGATGGTTCAGGGTGAGGCAGCGATGAAAGTATCCGGTTCCTGGTCTATTCAGAACTTCCTGGATATTGATGAAAGCTTTAACTTTGGTATCTTCCCATTTCCAAACCAGACAGGCGATTCCAAGTTAATCTTTGAGCCAAACATTACAATTATGACAAGTGCGAAAAGTGAACATCAGGATGCAATCAATTGTGTGCTGGATGTCATGACAGGTAACAAGGATCTTGCAGTTGAGATTTATGATTACACAAAAACAGCCGCTATGCTAAAGGATGTAACACCAACATTTACCAATCCTAGTCAGGAAGACATTGATAAATATGCAGCAGATGGCATGATCGTGGATGTAACACTTGGCAACAATCAATTAGTATGGGGTGGTTTCCAGGAAGAAAATGCAAAAGATATTGCAGCATGGCTGCAGGGCGATGAAACCTTTGAAGAAGCATTAGCAGCTTCTGATGGTCGTGTAGATGCCAGCAGTGCAAACTAACGATTTTTAATCGTAACAAGGAATGAAAGTGGCTGTTACAAAACAATTGTAGCAGCCATTTCTATAAACAGATAACATGAGGAGTTGAGCGCGATGAAGAAAAATAATAGCATGGAAAAAAGCATGGAGCGACAATATTTGGTAATGGTATTACCTGGTTTTATTATTTTCACGATCGGATTAATTATTCCGATGTTCATGGCATTACGATATTCGTTTACCAGTTGGGATGGAATGTCATCTGTGAAACCATTTGTTGGTTTTCAGAATTACATAGATTTAATAAAAGATCCAGAGTTTCGTTCGGCATGGTGGTTTACCTTTAAATTTACAATTGGCAACACCATACTCCAGAACGTTTTTGCACTTTTATTTGCAATGGCATTGGACAGTGGTATTAAAGCACAGAAATTATATAGAACGGCATTTTTTGTACCCTGCCTGATTAGTGCGGTAATTGTAGGATTTGTATGGCTACGTATGTTTTCCAATGTACTGCCTGCAATCAATGATTTATTAGGTACTAATTTTAATTTCTTATTGTTTGGTGATGGAAAGACGGTATTATCCGGTTTGCTGATTGCAAATAACTGGCAATGGATTGGTTATTGGATGTTGATTTATCTGGCAGGCTTGCAGTCTATTCCATCAGATTTGTATGAAGCAGCTAAAGTAGATGGTGCGGGTGCATTTACCAGATTTAAAAATATTACCATACCAATGCTGGCACCAGCGATTACCATATGTGTGGTTGGTATTACCACAGGTTCTCTGAAAGTATATGATTTATTAGTGTCGTCAACCAAAGGGGGTCCAGGGCGTGCCTCTACCTCTATCATCTATCAGACCTATACAACAGCAATTAATGGACGCCAATATGGATATGGTTCTGCCATGTCAGTTTCATTGGTTATCGTACTATTATTAGTTGCCCTGATTCAGGTAAAAGGATTAAAGAGTAAGGAGGTGCAGGCATAATGAATAGAAAAAGAAAAGAAAAACAGGATATTCCCAAACAAGCATATACAAGGGTAACATTATTGATTCAGATTTTTATGACAGTAGTTGCAGCCATGTTTATTGCACCAATACTTATTATTATTAATTATTCCTTTAAGACAAAAAAAGAATTATATCTGACAAGCCCGCTTTCCCTACCAAGTGAACTACAGTTTGATAATTATAAAAAGGCATTTACAAAGTTAAATATGGTTACCACATTTTCCAATACATTTTTTTATACGGTTGTCAGCGTAGTTATTCTAGCATTGTTGTGTGGTACAACGGCATGGGCAATTGCAAGATGCAAAGCAAAGTTTTTTAGATTCTGTTATATTTACTTCATTGTTGGTATATTGATACCATACCAGGCTCTATTTTTGCCGATTTATATCATTGGTTATAATATGAAATTGACGAATACAAGAATCGGTATTATTTTTATGTATATAGCAACAGGAATCTCATTTGGCGTATTTTTAATGACAAGCTTTATGTCAACCGTTCCGATTGAGCTGGAAGAGGCGGCACGAATAGATGGCTGCTCTGTATTCCGTACTTATTTCAGTGTCGTAATGCCGCTATTAAAACCAGCAATGGCAACGCTGGTGATTATGCAGGCTTTTCAAATCTGGAATGACTATTTATTAGCAAGTCTTTATGTTAGTAAGAAGCAGTTAAAGACCTTAACCGTTGCAATCCAATCCCTGTTTTCGGCACAGACGAGTGATTACTCAACGGCGATGGCAGCAATTATTATATCGGTACTGCCCATTGCAATATTATTTATCAGCCTGCAGAAGTATTTTATCAAGGGAATGACGGTAGGCGCAGTAAAAGGATAGGAGGAAAACAAATATGGTTACACTTTTAAATCAGTATCAGCTCGGGGATATGCAGATCTATTATTATTTGGACAGTGAAAACAGAAATGTCGAATGTATGCTTTTACCATGTGGAACAGAACCAATATCCTGGGAAAAAAAGAACCAGAATATAGATTCTCTGGTGCAGGTCAAAGTTGTAGGAGATACTTATCAGGGGGGCTATGCGGGCGGTAATACCATGCGCCAAAGTGAATCGACTACAAATTTTCAATATGATACACAGACGGTAACAGAAGAAGCGGCGGGCAAAACAATATGCACGCGATTAAAGGATGGACGCGGTCTTGAGGTTATGCATTATTTTGTTTGGAAAAAGAATGCAGAAAGTATAGAAAGCTATGTGACCATTCAAAACCATCTGAATGAAAAAGTGACACTTGAGTCACTTTCCAGTTTTTCGCTGGGAGGCATTTCACCATTGCTGGAAGGAGATGGCTGTAACCAGATAAAGGTTCATCGCATGCGCAGTGTGTGGAGCATGGAAGGAAGGCTGGATACACAATATTTGGAGGATTTACAATTGGAGCCATCCTGGGCAGGACATGCAGTTCGTGCAGAAAGATTTGGGCAGGCGGGTTCCATGGCGGTCAACCGTTTCTTTCCCTACCTGGTTATCGAAGATGAGAAAAATGAAGTGTTCTGGGGCGCCCAATTAGCACATAATGCTTCCTGGCAAATGGAAATTTACCGTAAAGATGATGGAGTTGCGATATCAGGCGGATTAGCGGACAGAGAATTTGGTCATTGGATGAAGGATTTAGGTACGGGTGAATTATTTGAAACACCACATGCGATTGTTTCCGTATGCAAGGGTGGTGGAGTTGACCGCATTTCACAATGTATGACTTTGGCATTGCAGCCTGTTGTAGAACAGGGTCCGGAAAGTGAACAGCATCTTCCAATTATTTTTAATGAATATTGTACGACCTGGGGGTGTCCATCACACGAAAATATCAGTCAGATCCTAAGTGCAATTAAGGGAAAGGGCTTCGAATATTTTGTAATTGACTGTGGCTGGTATAAGGAAAATGGAATTCCGTGGGATATCGCCATGGGAGATTATGAAGTATCCAAAGAATTATTTCCGGAAGGACTGGATAAAACAGTATCTGCAATTCGCGAAATGGGAATGAAACCCGGCATTTGGTTTGAAATAGAAAATGTAGGAAAAGCAGCCAAAGCATATCAGTTAGAAGAACATTTACTGCAGAGAGATGGTCATACGCTGACGACAACAATGCGGAGATTCTGGGATATGCGGGATCCATGGGTAATGAACTATCTAACAGATAAGGTAATTGGCACCTTACAAAAGTATCAGTTCGAGTATATGAAAATTGACTATAACGATACGACTGGCATCGGTTGTGATGGAGCAGAGTCTTTGGGTGAAGGGCTGCGGCAGAATATGGCTGCGGCAATGAATTTTATTCACAAAGTGAAGAGAGAAGTACCGGGAATTATATTAGAAAATTGTGCATCCGGCGGACATCGTTTAGAGCCACTTATGATGAGTGAAAGCAGCATGGCCTCTTTTTCGGATGCACATGAATGTGAAGAAATACCAATCATAGCAGCGAATCTGCATCGAGTCATATTACCACGCCAAAGCCAGATATGGGCAGTAATCCGTAAGGAAGATTCATTAAAGAGAATCGCTTATTCTGTTGCAAATACATTTTTAGGTAGAATGTGTATTTCAGGGGATGTATTAGAATTAACAGATAAGCAATGGGATGTGCTGGACAGGGGAATTGACTTTTACAAGAAAATTGCTCCAATCATTAAAGATGGTTATACCTATCGATATGGAAATGAGATTAGAAGCTATCGCCATCCAGAGGGCTGGCAGGGGATTGTAAGAGCAGGAAAGCAGGGCGATGCCTTCCTGGTATTACATGTATTCCATGGAGTAGTGGAGAAGAATCTGAATATTCGTATTCCGTTACCACCAGATACCTCTTATGAAATAGAAAGCATGTATTCCGATGATGATGCAATGGTACAATTAGAAAACAACAGCATTTCCTATCAACCGGTCGAAGATATGAAAGCAATTGCCGTTTATGTAAAACCAAAATTGCTTTCATAAATTAAGCCAGCAAAATACGCCGTGCTTCTTCCAAACGCGCAGCAAATTGCGTGAAGAAATCAACATTGGTGTCATAAATATTAATAAAGAAGGTATTCAATAGATACAAATTGAATGCTTTCTTTTTTTCTTCCGTTAGGGAGTTTCCCATATCTAATAGAAAATAGTGCCATTCATTTACATAGCGGTCATAGGAGCTCATATTCGGATAGCCAATCCATTTGCGAATTTTAATCTTTGTTTTGTTTTCTTTTGTACATTCATGGATCTGCAGAATATAGTGAAAACCGCCGTCTTCGTAGTAGCGGCCCAGCGGAAACAGACGACAGAAGCCAGGGCGAAAGGCGTGAATGCTGCAGCGTCCCTGTTCATTTAGAAACGGACATTGTTCCAGAGCACCGGTTAATTTTATATTTGGAAGAATAAGTCCTTCTACGACATTTAATTCTATGACCTGACGTTCCTCTAAAAGGGCTTGAAAGGAAGTATTCAGATTTAAAGATAACTGAAAAATGTCATAGGGGTCTAAAAGAATGGATGCACCCATCCCACGACAACAGGCAGAGCAGCCTTCGCAGTCATTACATCCCAATTTCACCATATCATTTAAACCATATAATTTCCCATCTGAGATTTCATCCAGACTACAATTTCGCTTCATAATATTTCCTCACTTCGGTTTCTTCTGTTTA
>JAQUYA010000151.1 GCA_028692055.1 Lachnospiraceae bacterium
ATGTGGTTTTACCAGAACCAGAGGGACCCAGTATTGCTACAAATTCTCCTTCATCCACATGAAAATTTATATTCTTTAGAATGGGCAGTCTTTCTTCTCCCAGCATATACCCTTTATTTAAATTTTTTATATCAATCATTGGAATCCCTGCATCCTTTCCTGTCTGTATCTTCCTTTTAAAATCCAAACCATCTTGAAAAATCCTCACATTAGCCTATAATCCACATTTTAACAATTACCTCTTCTGTCCCATTATTTTCTATCAGAAGCTGTACCACATCTCCTGCTGCCAGTCGTGCAAAGGTCGTTGTCGTTCCAAGCTTTGTTACCACATCGGTTCCAACAGGAATCGTCATTTCCCTTTCCTCGCCAAGGGAACGATAAGTTTTCTGTGTTGCTTCCCTTGCAGCCTTCACTGCCGCCATATCTGCCTCGTTGGTGCCGGCTTCTGTGGAAGAATCGTCCGGCATACCGCCACCGTTTATCGCACTCGTTTCACTGCCGTTCATCGAAGGCATTTCACCAGTACTCATATCCGGTTTGCCTTTTTCTGAATCTGTTTCGGTAGAGCTTTCAGACACCTCTTCCTCCACCAGATCAAATTTTATTTCGTTTCCTTTTATTTCTGTTATTTCACCAAGAATAATTTGCTGATTTTCACCGGCAACTGCATCTTCACTGGATTCTACCGTCGTTTCTGTTTCCTGATTTACCTTGATATAATAAAGTGTTCCACATGCCACAATGAGCAGAAGCACAAGAATAGTAATCACAATTTTTTTCTTTCTTTTCTTCTTGCGCTTTTCAATGTCTGCCTGCGTCTGCATGCTGCGAAGTCCAAGTCCTATCCGCTCGCCTTCTTTGATACTGATGCCTTCTTCTGCATCTATGTCCTCAATGAGTTCTTCCGGGACATCTGCTGCGGCAAGAAGTTCATCTTCAATCTGAAATTCTCTCTCTGATTCCGGCGTTTCTCTTGAAGCAGGGGTTTCGATTACATCTGGGGCTTTCACTTCTAAATTTTGCTGCTTTTTCTTCTTATTCATCTGCACCTGCTCCTATTCTTGATTTAACGCTACGATTGGAATCAGTTTGGAAGCCTTATATGCTGGATAAAATCCAAATATTGTTCCGGTAATGACACCAAATAACAGAGAAATAATCGCACCACTTATGGATAATTCTACACGTACAGAGAATTTTTCGATGATAGGAGTGATTCCAAGTGCAATGACTACTCCCATCAATGCTCCTATTAAGCTAATACAGCTGGCCTCAAATACAAATTCTTTCAGAATGTCTGCCTGCTTACAGCCAAGTGCTTTCAGTATACCGATTTCATTAGTTCTTTCTTTTACGGATACAAATAATACATTCATAATACCAATACCACCTACAATAAAAACAATCACAGCCATTGCCACCAGCAAAATGGTTAATGTATCATTAGAAGCCATTGCGGCATCCATCTTACTGCCGGCATCAGTAATCGTAAACTCTGAATTTGGATAAGAATCCAATAACACATCTGTTGCATAGGTAATAATCGAATCCACATTATTGACATCTTCAGCAATCAGGGTAATGGTTGGACTCACATCATCTCCGGTCAGATATTTTACTCCGGTTGCATACGGAATAAAAATAGCATCATCTGGGCTGATACCAGAAGCAACGGTACCCATTTCTTCCAACACACCGCTCACGGTATAAGGGCGGTTATCAATATAAACGGTACCATCATAGGCATCATAGGCACTTCCAAATATTTCCAGCGCCGTGTTGTACCCCAGCACACACACCTTCTCTTTATTTTCTTCATTTTCTTCGGTCATAAACTCACCGATGGACAATTCCATATTGCTCAATGTTGCATAGTTATCTTTTACTCCCGCAATGGTGTAATTGGTCGTATCGTCCAATTCACCACCATCACAGTCTGCTTTGGTTGAAAATGATATGGTTGCATCAGACAACCCTGGAACAAAGACCAGCAAATCGTCCATATCATCCTCTGTCAGGCTTACATCCTCCTGGTTAATACGGTTATCTGCGCCACCCATCATACCGCCGCCGGGAAAACCTCCACCGGGCATTCCACCGCTGCCCTGGTTTCCACCTCCGCCTCCACCCGGAAAGCCTCCGCCACCTCCTGGCATTCCGCTGTTTCCACTGCTGCTGGAAGACGAGGATTCATAGGAAATATCAATTGCACCTGCATTCAGGTTCTTAAACTGTTCCGCTACTTCCAGCTTACCTCCAGTACCGATTGCAATTACCATCATAATCGTTGCCGTTCCTACTACGATACCTATAGAGGTAAGAATTACTTTAAACTTATTTTGTGAAAGGTTTAAAAACACCAGTCGAAATAATTCTGAAAGTCTCATTATTCTGTCACCTTACTTTCAATCAATACTACGTCACCCTCTGAAAGCCCTTCCACGATTTCTACATTGATACCATCGGAGAATCCTGTCGTGATTTCCTTTGATACAATTTTGCCAGATTCATCTTTTACTTTTACATATGATTTAGTTCCCTCGCGGATAATCGCTCTATTGGAAACATAAGTCACTTCTTTCGTTTCTTTTGTAATAAAGGTTACATCTCCTGTCATTCCTTCATACAGACCAGATACATCTCCATTAATCAGCACAGTAACTTCATAGGTAATCGCTCCGGTGCTACTATCCGTTACCGCATCTCCAATATCGTCTACTGTTCCGCTAAAAATAACGTCAGGATAAGAATCAATACTTAAATTAATCTGGGTATCTGTACCAATAGCATCGATATCATCATCATCTATCTCTACAGAAATGGTAGTGTCGTCCTGATTATTTAAGGTAATCAGCGTCTGGGCAGAGCTTAAGGAATCCTCTTTTTCTATATCCACTGCTGTGATAACGCCATCATATTCCGCACATACCTGATTATCAACAATATAGGTATTAAATTCGGAAAGCTTCTTTACTGCCTCATCATAATCGTCCTGCGCATCCAGCAAATCCGCATCCAGATAGCCTACAGTTATTGCGTAGGTTTCCGCTGCATCACTTCCAGTTGTGGTTCTTTCCTGATAAGTTTTTTGTGCTTCCAGACTTCCTGTTTCCAACTGTCTTTTTAATTCATTCAATTCTAATAACAGGCTCGAATAATTGTCCGTAAATTCTTCGTTTTCATCTTCCAGCTTTTCTATTTCATCTTCCAGATTATCTACCTGTGTTTTCGCAGTATCTCTGGCATCTTCCTGTTTTCCATATTCATAGATAAATGACGTATCCGCTGTCTGTACTGCATATTCTGCATTTTCCAGCACATTTTGTGCTACGGTAAATTCTTTCTTTTTCGTGTCCAGCTTTACCTGATTCTCACTCACTGTTTCTACTGCATCATCGACTTCTTCCTGTTTGTCATCAATTGCCTGCTGTAGCTCCTGCACAGCTACGGTATATTCATTTTGTGCCAGCTGTGCATAGGCTTCACTTGTTTCCTTGGTGTGTGTTGCAGTCAATCGGCTTTGCTTTTGGTCATTTTGCAGTTTTTCCAGTGTCAGCTTGGCAGAAGCTTCATCTGCTTCCAGCTCATCTTTGATAGATGCAACGCTATCTTCGGTGAGGGAAAATAACGCATCGCCTTCTGCTATCTTCTGACCTACGGTTACGAATACCTCCTCTACATCAAGTGCACGGGTGTAATCCGTATTCGTGGTGGAAGAATTGCCTCCCATATTAGGAAACATTCCTCCACCCCCGCCAAAACTGCCGGAGGAACTATTCGAGGAACTTGCCTCAAAAGCACTCAAATCCAAGTCAAATGTCTGGTCTATGGTTCCAATTGTGACATTCCCACTTTCGCTGATACCAACCGTCAAATCACCTTTCTCTACTGTTGTTTCCTTATACACGGTTTCTGTTGCATTTCTGTTAATCAGTAACGTGCATAATATAATAATTAGTGTCTGCTGATTAATCTGCAACACGTTGATTTTGCTGACTTCTTTCGCATTTTGTGGTAAAATAATTGCAAGGGATTTTAATAAATCAATTGATTTTTCTTGCAGTCTTAATAAACATTTACCA
>JAQUYA010000152.1 GCA_028692055.1 Lachnospiraceae bacterium
CAACCAGCTCATACTTGATACTGACCTGTCCCTCTAATAACAATTTACGAATATAGGCAGAGGAACTTAGTCCTGCTTCCCTGGCAGTCTGTGTCACAAGTTCAAATTCAATATCCGTCAGGCGCAGAGCAATCAGATGGGAACGTGTCAGCACCTTATCCTTTGGTGGTCTTGCCATACATACATTTCTCCTTTCCGCCGGCGGCAGCTGTGCCGCCATTTACTATGCGTAAGCATACCGTCCATGCCAAGCATGGAACGCTGCGCCCACGATTTTCGTGGAAGCCAAAACGCACAAATCCTTTTGTGCGATGATCGAGGGAATGGGGAGCCGAAATCCCCATCAAGATATGCCGGTGATGCAAAAATCCAGAATGGAGTTTTTGTATAACGTAGGCGAATCTTGCTCTAGAAAAGAAAATCCCTCTCATATATCCCTATCGGGAAAAACATAAAAACAAGTTTAGTGAAAAGTATGATATGACAGCTTGATTTTCAGCCGCCGGCGAGAAGGGGAAATGTAAGAAAAGGCGCTTATAGGGAGCAGAGAGCCAGACAGGAGAGGAGAAAAAGGAATGAGAAAACGGACAGATTATCCATTGAATTTGCTGAGAGATATTCCGGTGGAGCAGATTTTATCGGACGATCAGATGAAAGGGCTGGAATATGTTTTAGGACAGCTGACAGAACGGGAGCAGACAGTTTTGGAATACCGCTATATAAAAGGAATGAGCTATTCGGAAATCGGTGCGGCATTTGAGCTGACAGGTAGCCGGATACAGCAGATCATAAACCGGGCATTGCGGAAGCTGCGGCATCCGGCGAGGACGGCATATATCCGGGAAGGATTTGCCGCACATGAAGCCTCAATTTTGGAACATGTCCGTATGGTAATGGAGAAGAAAGAATGGAGACTGCTGGCAGCAGGCGATAAAATCTTAGATCAGGATATTGAAATTTTGCAGCTATCCATAAGACCATATAATTGTTTAAAACGGCATGGCATTGACACTCTCCATGAACTTCTTCGGATGATGTTAAAAGAGGATTGGCATAAGGAGTGCAGGAACCTTGGGAGAAAGGGAGCGAAGGAGATCGCGGTTAACCTGTTGAAACTGGAAATTGTAGATATGGAGTATCCGGGATGCCGTCCTTTTGTTGCAGTTCAGCATGAAGCAGAAAAACTTTGCCTTACGGAACAGGAATGGGCATGGGTACTGGAGTATCTCAAAAAAACTTCCTGATATAAAGGAAGTGAGAATATATCGGGATGATCGGTATGAGATTAAGTGGAAGTTTAAAAATGTGTTTGATGATGCGGATTGCCCATGAGGGCAGGCCGTTTTTACATGAGGAGATATATTCTAACTTGAAAATTATTTTCGGAATAATCGTAATTTCTTTAGCATAATGTAAAATAGTACTTCATATATAATATTATGGTTTCTGATAGAAAGGTCTTTGACATGCTGGGAGAGTTGCATTACAATATTATTAAAAAGTACATTACAGGAGAAAAGAGAAAGATGACATTAGAAGGCATTTTATCAAAATTACGAGATTGTAATGAAGCGCAGGTTTTGGAAGGAGCGCATCCTTCTATTGCTAGAATAACCCAAGAATTGTTTTATGTGCAACCTAATTATGAGGAAATACATAATAGTAGACAAGCAAAATTTATATTGTTTTCAGCGCCCGGTGCATCTGGAAAAAGCGCACTGGCAAAGTATGTTGCCTATAAGCATAAAGGATTATACTGGGATTTGGCGAAGATAACACTAGGTGAAAATAGTTTTCACGGTACATTATGGCGTGCTATGAAGCAAGATAAATTATATCAGTATTTTAGCGATTTGAAAACTGGCAATGGAACATTGATTCTGGATGCTTTTGATGAAGCTGAGATGATATCAGGAAGATCTGGTATTGAATATTTTTTGAAAGATTTAGCCGAAGCTACAGAGTCTAGTATATATCCGACGGTGTTATTGTTTGCAAGAACAGAAAGTGCAACTTTCATTGCAGAATTTTGTGAAAAAAATAGCATAGAATATGCACGGTATGAAATTGGATTTTTTGAAGAATATAACGCTAAAGAATTTATAAGAAAAAAACTTCAGACGATGAATAAGGCTATAACCTCAACGGTAAATAGCTGTATTGATGAGCAATTTGCTGTTATCAATAGGCTTCTTGGTAATGGAGACGTTGCTAAATCTTTTCTGGGATATGCTCCAGTATTAGAAGCACTGGTTCAATCGTTTGATGAAGAAAGAAATACAGTAAAGCTTCTTGAAAAATTAAGAGGTAATGATGTAACAACTACGGGCATTATCTATAGCATTTTAGAATATTTATTGAAAAGAGAACATGAAAAAGTTTGTAGTGGACTCAAAGAAAAATGGGGAAAAGAATATCCGGAATTTAATAATTGGGATATAGTTTATTGTTTGGAAGAACAGATGGTTCGTATTGTGGAATACATCATTTTGGGGGAGGTTGATGAAAGCAGTTTTTATTCATTGGAAGGTATGCCTACAGAAATTTATAGTGATTATATAGAGTCATTAAAAGTATTTTTACCACAACATCCTTTCTTACAGAATTTGACTAAAAATGAATCTATTGAATTTACAGGACCGGCATTTAGAGATTATGTACTTGCATTTGTATTGTCAAAAAGTGAGTATGAGGATTTAGCATTGGAATATTTTTCTGACAGATCAGTGACTTCACATTTCCCATCGCAACTTTTATTTGACTTCTATGTTGTATTTTCAGAGGCAGAAATGACGGGGAAAATTTTCCCATTGCTGTATGATTCATATAAGGCAAAGGAGACTGCTACGAAAATTGCATCTATTGATATTTCTAGTATGGGTAGCGAAAAATATGCTATGTTTAGACTAGATGATTTGAGTGCTTTGAAAAAAGTGGAGGATTCAGAGTTATATATTAAAGGAGATAATGCAGTATATATATCTCGATTGGCAAATGGAAACATTGATATAGAAGGAAATGTATATATTGGAGATTCCCAAAACACATGCAGAATATGTAATTCTGCAATTATAGCTCAGCAATTATACCTTAATACTGTTCATATATATATTGAAGCGAGACAGCCGGGAAGTTGTTTGCTGGTAAGTGAAAAGGATATGGTAAATAAATATGCTGATGTGCCTAAGTTTGAAGTACAGTCGGACGCACAAAGCTTAGTCAAAGTAAGCATTCCGAATATAAATAACTATTATAAATTGAGACCGTACAAGTATGATTTTGAAGCATTAGATGGTGATGATTATTTAAGGTTCTGTATGTTTGTTAAGAAGATAATGAATTGTCTTCGAAAACATAGAAAGGATGCGCCAGCTAAGGATAAAGAATTTATTGATAATGAAATTATAAGTAAAAATCAATTTAAATACAAGGTAATGCAATTTCTAATAAATAAAGGGATTATTTATATTGATAGCAAGCAATCCTATTTGTATAAGTTAGACGTTGATCGTTTGACAGAATATGGTTTAAGTTGGGTTGGTTTTACTCAAGACGATAACAAAGGTTTATTAAAGCTGTATGGGGAATTTTCTAAGAATGAGTAAAATAACTTTAAAGGCAGTACATTAGTAAAGACAAATTAATTAAAAAGAGTAAATTTTGGTCAAAATCCTCTGGAAAAATCCGGAGGATTTTTTAGTCCTTACTTGACATTGGCTGATGAAGCAACGGCAAGTATTGATCCAGAAAATGAGCATTTGATTCAAGAGGCAATTTCTGAATTGACCCATGGGAAAACCATTATTACTATTGCACATAGATTGGCAAGGATTGAAAATGCCGATCAGATTCTGGTCATTGATGGTGGTACAGTGGCACAGAAAGGTACACACAAACAACTGCTGGAACAAAAAGGAACTTATCAGGATTTCATTAAAATTCGTGAACAAGCCGAAGGCTGGCGAATGAAATAGTGCGATGACTATAAACAGGGAAGAACGGATCATAGATGATCTTTTCTTCCCTGTTTGCAATTTATAAATTTTAAATTTGTGTTATTTATCCTGAGATATTCGAC
>JAQUYA010000003.1 GCA_028692055.1 Lachnospiraceae bacterium
TGCAGCAGCTCAGTTTGGTATCTTCGCAGCATACTTCGGTGCTATTGCTCTTGGATTTAATGATAAAGCAGCAGCAGCTGTTTCTATTATTGGTGGTGCAGATGGCCCTACTTCTATCTTCTTAGCAGGAAAATTAGGACAAACAAGTATTCTTGGACCTATTGCAGTAGCAGCATATTCCTATATGTCACTGGTTCCGATTATCCAGCCACCTATTATGAAATTATTAACAACGGAAAAAGAAAGAAAAATCAAAATGGGTCAGTTACGTCCAGTATCCAAACTTGAGAAAATCTTATTTCCAATTATCGTTACCATTGTTGTATGTTTAATTCTTCCTACAACAGCACCATTGGTTGGTATGCTTATGCTTGGTAACTTATTTAGAGAATCAGGAGTTGTTAGACAGCTTACAGATACTGCATCAAATGCATTGATGTACATCGTAGTTATTTTACTTGGTACATCAGTAGGTGCGACTACAAGTGCAGAAGCATTCTTAAATATGGCTACGATTAAAATCGTTGTTTTAGGTTTACTTGCATTTTGTTTTGGTACAGCAGCCGGGGTATTGTTTGGTAAATTAATGTGTACAATAACACATGGCGGTGTAAACCCATTGATTGGTTCTGCTGGTGTATCAGCCGTTCCTATGGCAGCCAGAGTATCACAAAAAGTTGGTGCAGAAGCAGACCCTACAAACTTCCTGCTTATGCATGCAATGGGACCAAACGTAGCAGGTGTTATCGGTACTGCAGTAGCAGCCGGAACCTTTATGGCTATCTTTGGAGTTATGTAAAATTGCGAAAAGAAAATCTAAAACTTCAAAATACGAAGTTTAAGTTTTTCTATAATTTCGCATTGGAATCACAAGTGATTCTTCGCAAGCATTTGTGCTGAACTGCAAAGCAACTTATGAGTTGACAGGCAAATTCGTGAGTCTAAACAATAGAACAATAAGAAATAAACAAGGAGGATAAATCCTCTCTCGCTGAGAGCTCGATTTATTCTTCAAAAAAGCAAGGAGGATAAATCCTCTCTCGCTGAGAGCTCGATTTATTCTTCGAATAAACAAGGAGGATTAGAAATGTCAGATCAAGTAAAAAAACCAATTGGAATTACGGAAACAATCTTACGTGATGCACATCAGTCTTTGATTGCAACAAGAATGCCTACCGAATTAATGCTTCCAATTATTGGTAAAATGGATAAAGTTGGATATCACTCAGTAGAATGCTGGGGTGGTGCAACATTTGATGCATCTTTACGTTTCTTAAAGGAAGATCCATGGGATAGACTTAGAAAATTAAGAGATGGTTTTAAAGATACAAAATTACAGATGTTATTTAGAGGTCAGAATATCTTAGGATACAGACCATATGCAGACGATGTTGTAAATTATTTTGTACAAAAATCAGTAGCAAATGGTATTGATATTATCAGAATTTTTGACTGCTTAAATGACCTTCGTAACTTACAGGCTGCCGTTGATGCTACAAACAAAGTAAAAGCACAAGAAGGAAAAGGACATGCTCAGGTAGCACTTTCTTATACTTTGGGTGATGCTTATACAATGGAATACTGGATGACAATGGCTAAAAACATCGAAGAGATGGGTGCAGATTCTATCTGTATCAAGGATATGGCTGGTCTTCTTGTTCCATATAAAGCAACAGAATTAATTACAGCTATGAAACAGGCTACAAAGCTTCCAATTCAATTGCATACACACTACACTTCAGGTGTTGCGAGCATGACTTACATGAAAGCAGTTGAAGCCGGCGTAGATGTTATCGATTGTGCAATGTCACCATTTGCTATGGGAACATCACAGCCTGCAACAGAAGTTATGGTTGAAACCTTCAAGGGAACAGAATATGATCCTGGATATGACCAGACATTACTTGCTGAAATTGCAGATTACTTCAGACCATACAGAGATGAATGTCTTGCTAATGGACTGTTAAATCCTAAGGTTATGGGTGTTGATATTAAGACATTGTTATATCAAGTACCAGGCGGTATGTTATCAAACATGGTATCTCAGTTAAAGGAACAAAATGCAGAAGATAAATATTATGATGTATTAAGAGAGATTCCACAGGTTCGTAAAGATCTTGGTGAACCACCACTTGTTACTCCATCTTCACAAATCGTTGGTACACAGGCTGTATTTAATGTATTGATGGGTGAAAGATATAAGATGGCTACTGATCAGACAAAAGACGTATTACGTGGAAAATATGGTCAGACAGTAAAACCAATGAGTCAGGAAGTTATTGATAAGGTTATCCCGGGAGAAGAAAGAATTACATGTCGTCCGGCTGATTTGATTGAGAACGAAATGGATAAATTAGAAGCCGAAATGAAAGAATGGAAACAACAGGATGAAGATGTATTATCCTATGCATTGTTCCCACAGGTTGCAACTGACTTCTTTAAATATCGTCAGGCACAACAGGATAAAGTTGATATGACTCAGGCAGATACGAAAAACGGAGCATATCCAGTTTAAAAATTAGAGCTTTAGAATTTACCTATAAAACCAAAAAAGGGTACAGACGAAAAATGTCTGTACCCTTTTTACAGCGTACCCAGCATGGATGCAATCTTTGATAAACTGGAGCAGGAAATGCAGAGCAAGGAGCGGAGCCGAAGAAAATAAAAAGCCAACACTGATTATTCACTCGGAGTAGCATTTTCCTCGTTCTTAATTTCCCAATGAATCAGGAAGGTAAGCAGCGCACGGAGTGATATAATGCTTGCAACAATAAAGATTTCCTTAAATTCGCGAACCACCACAGTTCTCAATATTTCACTTCCCAGTTTAAATTCCAATCCCATAGCCATACCTTTTGCAAGATTCAGCCGTGTGGCAGGAGAGCGATGTATGTATTCCCATATTCCCCGTAAGCAGGCAACAATGATTATAATGACACCGGTATACTCAAAGAGTAAAATGGCATATTCAATAATGATGTTTAATATCTGGTTCAAAATGTTTGTCATAAGCCCTCCGTCTATATTCTGTATTTCTTTTATTATGACGTTGAAACACTGAAAAAGTCAAGAAAAGTTTCCATATTATAGCCAGCTGTGCTTGACAAAGAGTATGGTTCGGAGTAAAATAACACTTGTTATCAGAACTGTTAATTTGTGTACGATTGCTTTATAGAGGTGCGAAGAATGGCAAGAAAAGAAACAATAACACGAGATATATTAATTAATACAGCATTTGAACTTTTACAGCAGGAAGGAATAGAACAGGTGACGGCGAGAAAGCTTGCAGCAAAAGCAGGATGTTCTACGCAACCTATTTTTAGACTCTACAAAAATATGGAAGAACTGCAGGCAGAATTATATGAAAAAATGATTCTCTTTTTTGAAGCCTATTATATGCAGTTTCCAGTAAAAGAAGACACGCCATTTGTGAATTTAGGATTGGCATATATTCATTTTGCAGAAATTGAAAAAAATTTATTTAAAGCATTATTTTTGTCTTCTGAAAGAGGAGGCAAAAGTTTATATGAATTATTGAATGGTACTTCTGGTTCTGTTGTAAAGGAAATCAATAAAGCCAAGGCGTTGGGAAGCAGCAATGCAAGCGAGCTGTTTATGAAGATGTGGATATTTATTCATGGTGCCGCGTGTATGGTAATAACAGGGGATTATGACTTATCAGAGTCGGAAACAATGGAATTGCTAAAGGATTCCTATCTTGCATATACCCGAAAATAAACAGAAACAAATAAAAATCAGATAGGAATACAGAATTATGCAGGTGGAAACACAGAGTGAAAATGCGGTAGAAAATAATATAGAACAGCAAGTAAATGATATCATATCCAGAATAAATGATCGATATCCGAGAATGAGTAAAAGCCATAAGGCAATTGCTACTTTTATTTCCGATCATTATGAGCAGGCGGTATTTATGACAGCAGCAAAACTGGGAGAAACCCTTGGAATCAGTGAATCAACAGTGGTTCGTTTTGCTTCTGGAATTGGATATGAGGGATATCCGGAATTTCAAAAAGCATTGGAAGAATGGGTACAAAACAAATTAAATACAGTTCAGAAAATGGGAGCAAAGTACGGAAATAGTACACAGTCAGAAATATTAACCGATGTGCTGACTGCAGATATGGAAAAAATATCTGACACAATGCAAAATCTGGACCCGATTGCTTTTGAAGCTGCGGTGGATATTATCTTACACGCAAAGACGATTTACATTGTTGGAATACGAAGCTGTGAACCATTGGCCGATTTTCTGTGTTTTTATTTGAACATGATTCGTGGAAATGTCGTACTGTTAAAAACTACAAGTGTCAGTGAAATGTTTGAACAGATGATTCGTATTGATGAAAAGGATGCCATTATCGGTATCAGTTTTCCACGTTATTCCATGAGAACTTTAAAGGTTATGGAATTTGCAAATGATAGAAATGCAAAGGTAATTACAATTACGGATTCCGTACATTCACCAATGAATTTATATTCTTCCTGCAATTTGCTTGCACGAAGCGACATGGTTTCCATTGTGGATTCACTGGTAGCACCTTTGAGCGTTATAAATGCACTCGTAGTGGCCCTTTGTCTGAAACGACCAGAGGAGGTAAAAAATAATCTGGTTACCCTTGAGGAAGTGTGGAATAATTATCAGGTTTATCTAAATGATGAGATTAATTTTATTGATGAAGAACCGATGCTGAATTACCCGCTGAAAAGGGAGTAGGATGAAGCTTCATGCAATGAGAGAAAGGCAGGGCTGTTAAAATGAGTAAGGTAATTGTAATAGGTGGAGGCGCTGCGGGTATGATGGCTGCTATCTCTGCAGCTAAAAAAGGGCATCGGGTGGCACTTTACGAGAAAAATGAAAAATTAGGAAAGAAAGTTTTTATTACTGGAAAAGGAAGATGCAATGTAACCAATGCCTGTGAGGTAGAGGATTTATTTCAGAATGTAATTAGTAATCCAAAATTTTTATATAGTGGATTTTATGGCTTTGATAATCAGGCAGTCATGCAATTTTTTGAGGATGCAGGATGCAGACTAAAAATAGAAAGAGGGGAACGGGTATTTCCATTATCAGACCATTCCTCTGATATTATAAGGGCATTACAGGAAGAACTTCGTATAAATCATGTGATGATTTATTTGAATACAACGGTAAAAGAAATTAAAATAGAAAATGGAAAAATGGCAGGAGTTATTTTAAAAGATGGAACGCAGGTAGTGGGAAATCATGTGATTGTAGCAACGGGTGGCAAGTCCTATCCACTAACCGGGTCGACAGGTGACGGGTATATATTTGCACAGAAAGCAGGGCATACCATAACAAAGTTGAAACCGGCACTGGTACCGTTTGAGATAAAAGAAAGCCATTGCAAAGAACTACAGGGACTCGCGCTAAAAAATGTACAGGCAACTGTCTTGGATAAAGGAAAAGAATTGTATACTGGATTTGGCGAAATGCTGTTTACTCATTATGGAGTGAGTGGTCCGCTAATTTTAAGTGCCAGCAGCCTGTATGCAAAGAAGAAGAAAGAAAATAGCGAAAATGCTGTTTTACGCCTGGATTTGAAACCTGCTTTATCAGAAGAACAGCTCGATAAACGAGTTTTGCGGGATTTTGAAGAAAATAAGAATAAACAGTTTAAAAATGCGATGAATGGATTATTCCCAAGCAGGCTAATACCTGTTATGATAGAAATATCTGGGATTAATCCAGAAAAGGCAGTACATGAAATCAGTCGGGAAGAAAGACAGCAGTTTGTTCATAGAATGAAAAACTGGGAAATGACCATTCTTGGTTTACGCGATTTTAATGAGGCAATAATTACACAGGGTGGTGTAAGTGTAAAAGAAATCAATCCTTCCACACTGGAGTCAAAATTTGTGAAACATCTGTATTTTGTGGGTGAAGTATTGGATTTGGATGCTCTGACGGGTGGCTTTAATTTACAAATCGCATGGTCTACCGGATTTTTAGCAGGAGAGGGTATAGAGTAATTATTACTTATTACATAAAACAGACAGAAATGAGGAAAAATAAATGAGCTTTAATGTTGCAATAGATGGACCTGCCGGTGCAGGAAAGAGTACCATAGCCAAAAAAATAGCAAAGCAGATGGGATATATTTATATTGATACAGGTGCTATGTACCGTGCAATGGCACTTTATTTTATTCAAAATGGTATTAATGCAGAAGAATCGGATAAAATAAGTACCAAATGCAAAGAAGCAGATATTACGATCCAATATCAGGAGGGGGAGCAGATTGTTCTCTTGAATGGCAAAAATGTAAATGGTTTAATTCGTACAGAGGAAGTAGGGAAGATGGCTTCTGTAAGCTCTGTGAATAAAGATGTACGTGAAAAATTGGTGGATTTACAGCAAAAACTGGCTGCAACGGCAAATGTAATCATGGATGGAAGAGATATTGGAACCTGTGTATTACCGAATGCAGATGTTAAAATATATTTGACCGCCAGCAGCTATATCCGCGCCAAAAGGAGATATGAGGAACTTATGTCAAAAGGCGAAAGGGTTGAGTTTGATATGATTGAGAAAGATATTATTGAGAGAGACCATCGGGATATGACACGTGAATTATCTCCGCTAAAACAGGCGGAAGATGCAATATTGGTGGATTCTTCCAATATGGGGATTGATGAAGTCGTACAAAAGATTATTTCATTATGTAAATAGCAGGAAAGAAAATGGTAGAAAATGGAAGTAATATTAGCAAAGACAGCAGGTTTTTGTTTTGGAGTAAAACGTGCTGTAGAACAGGTATATGAACAAATAGAAAGTGAAAAAAAAATATTTACTTATGGACCAATTATTCATAATGAAGAGGTCGTAAAGGATTTAGAAAAAAAGGGCGTTCGTGTAATCAATGGCGTAGAGGAACTTACAAATCTTGAGTCTGGAACCGTGATAATTCGTTCACATGGAGTGTCCGCAGACATCTATGATGCAGTCCGGGATAAGAACCTGGAATGTGTAGATGCGACCTGTCCTTTTGTGAAAAGGATTCATAAAACAGTGGAGAAGGAAAGCCTGAACGGCTATCAGATTATTATCATAGGAAATGATGGACATCCGGAAGTAGAGGGGATTAAGGGCTGGTCAAAGACACCGGCGGTAGTGATTGAATCCAGGGAAGAAGCAGAAAATTTTATAAATAGAACAAACCAAAAGCTTTGTATTGTATCACAGACGACATTTAACTACAATAAATTTCAAGAATTAGTTGAAATTTTTCAAAAAAAAGGTTATGATATACTTGTTGTGAATACGATATGCAGCGCAACAGAGGAGCGACAAACCGAGGCAAGACAGATTGCAGCGGATGTTGATGCTATGATAGTAATAGGCGGTACTCATAGTTCCAATACACGTAAATTGTATGAAATATGCAGTAAGGAATGTGAGAACACTTATTTTATACAGACACTAGATGACTTGAATTTAGATTTACCTAAATCTGTTCGACTGGTGGGTATTACCGCAGGGGCTTCTACCCCAAATAATATAATTGAGGAGGTTCAAAATTATGTCAGAATTAACTTTTGAACAAATGTTAGAAGAATCATTTAAGACAATACACACAGGAGAGGTCGTTGAAGGTGCAATTATCGATGTGAAACCAGAAGAAGCTGTTTTAAACATCGGATACAAGTCAGATGGTATTCTTACAAGAAATGAATACACAAATGAACCAAATGTTGATTTAACAACAGTACTTACCGTTGGCGACAAGATGGAAGTTAAAGTCTTAAAAGTAAACGACGGAGAAGGACAAGTCTTATTAACTTATAAACGTCTTACTGCTGATCGTGGAAACAAGAGAATTGAAGAAGCATTTAACAACAAAGAAGTATTAACAGCAAAAGTTGCACAGGTATTAGATGGTGGCTTATGTGTAGTTATCGAAGAAATCAGAATCTTTATTCCAGCAAGCTTAGTATCTGATTCTTATGAAAAAGATTTAACAAAGTATGCAGGACAGGAGATTAGCTTCGTAATTAGCGAATATAATCCAAAGAGAAGAAGATATATCGGAGATCGCAAACAATTAATCGTTGCTCAAAAAGTGGAAATGCAAAAAGAGTTATTTGCAAGAATCAAAGAAGGCGATATTGTTGAAGGAACAGTTAAAAATGTTACAGATTTCGGTGCATTTATTGATTTAGGCGGTGCAGACGGACTACTTCACATTTCAGAAATGTCATGGGGAAGAGTTGAGAATCCTAAGAAAGTATTTAAAGTTGGCGATAAAGTAAATGTACTTATCAAAGAAATCCAGGGAACCAAAATTGCTCTCAGCTTAAAATTTGATGATGCAAATCCATGGAAAGATGCTACAACCAAATATGCGGTAGGCAATGTTGTTACTGGTGTTGTTGCAAGAATGACAGATTTTGGTGCATTTGTTGAATTAGAGCCAGGTGTTGATGCTCTTTTACATGTATCACAAATTTCAAAGGAGCATATTGAAAAACCTTCAGATGTGTTAAAATCTGGCGATGAAGTTACGGCTAAAGTTGTAGATTTCAATGAAAACGATAGAAAAATCAGCTTAAGCGTAAAAGCATTATTGGCTCCAGAACCTACAGAAGAAGCGGTTGAAGAAGATGCAGATGTAGTATCTGTTAATATTGATGCTGTAATTGCAGAAGATAAATAAGAAAAATGAAGAATTGAAAAGGTGAATGCGTATGGCATATGACTACGAGCAATTCAAAAAGGCTGTTTTTGATTTGACAAAAATTGATTTGAACGCTTATAAAGAAAAGCAAATGAAGCGCAGAATTGATACCTTGATTTTAAAGAACAAGATTGTCGGATATGATAATTTTGTAAAAGCTTTAAAAACAGATAAAAAGTTATTTGAAGAATTTGTGACGTATTTAACCATTAATGTTTCTGAGTTTTATAGAAATCCGGAACAATGGGTGCTATTGGATAAAGAGGTATTCCCAGAATTAATACAGAAGTTTGGGAATGGCTTAAAAATATGGAGTGCTGCCTGTTCGACAGGTGATGAACCATATTCCTTAGTTATGGCATTATCCAAACATTTACCACTTAATAAGATTCGTATCTATGCAACAGATTTGGACAAGGTAGTAATTGAAAAGGCAAAAACTGGTTTATACAATGCAAGAAGTCTGGCAGGTGTGCCGGCAGATCTTAAGAAAAAATACTTTACACAAATTGGACCCTCCTTCAAAATTTCAGATGAAATTAAAGCTTGTGTTGAATTTAAAGAGCACAATTTACTGAAGGATACATATCCTACCAATTATGACTTGATTGTTTGTCGAAATGTATTGATTTACTTTACAGAAGAGGCAAAAGATGATGTATTTGCAAAGTTTTTAAAATCCTTGAAAAAAGGTGGTATCCTTTTTATTGGAAGTACAGAGCAAATTGTAAACTATCGGGAATTAGGCTATGCCAGAAAGAATTCGTTCTTTTATGAAAAACCTTGATTTTTGACTAGTTATTTGCTATGAAGCACACAAGTTGTTATTACAGGCACTCAGAAATGTTTCTGGGTGCTTTTTTTGCAATAAATATAATATAATAAAAAGAATAGAATGGATAATGTGTACATGACCAAAGGTCGCAGATGGGAGCTAAATATGAAACGATTGCTTATAGTACTTTTATGTATTTGTATATGTGGTATGCCGATGAGTGCATATGCAAAGGAGAGCATAAAGAGTTCTTCTGCGGCAAAGAGGTCAAACACCGAAAATGAACTGCATGGTGTATGGATCGCTACAGTTAAGCATATTGATTATCCGACTATACCGACTACGAATGCAAAGACATTAAGAAATGAAATAGACAGGCAAGTTTCAGATTGCAAGGAAATGGGATTTAATACTATTTTTCTACAAGTAAGGCCAAACTGCGATGCAATTTATCCCTCAGCGCTTTTTCCGTGGAGTGCATATCTGACAGGAAACCAGGGTGTCGCTCCAGATGGAGGGTTTGATCCTTTGGCTCATTGGATAAAGACTGCGCATGCAAAGGGAATGGAATTACATGCATGGATAAATCCGTATCGTATTACGAGTGATGGAGAAAAAGAGTGGAATGCAGTAAGTGCAAAAAGTCCGGCGAAGCTGCATCCGGAATGGGTAATACAGTATACGGATGGCAATTATTATTTTAACCCGGCAATCCCGGAAGTAAGACAATTAATTGAAGCCGGAATTATGGAGATTGTGAATCAATACGAGGTAGATGGCATTCATATGGATGATTATTTCTATCCAGGAAAAGATTTTCCAGATGAAGCATATTATGCAGCGAATAACCAGCAGAATTTTACTTCGATTGCAGATTGGCGTAGAAACAACGTAACGACATTAGTGCAGGAGATTAACCAGCAGGTACATGCTGCAAAATCAGATATACAGTGGGGAATAAGTCCTTCCGGTGTATGGGAAAATAAGTCAGCCAATGCATTGGGAAGTGATACACAGGGGGGGAATCCTTCTTATTCAAAACTGTATGCAGATACAAGGCTTTGGGCAACTGAGGGTTGGATTGACTATATTGCGCCACAAATATATTGGAATATCGGGCATGAAAAGGCAGATTATGCAATATTGTTAGACTGGTGGACAACGACACTTGCGGGAAGCCAAACAAAATTATACATAGGTTTAGCAGATTACAAGGCATATCAGGCTACTGAAACAAGTGTATGGTATGGTGGAACTGAACTAAAGAAGCAAATGCAGATGAATGCAGACAATGGTGTTGTAGATGGTGAGATTCATTTTCGCTACAAATTGATTTCCGAGGATACTGTATTGAGAAAATTAATAACCAACAAATACAAAACTTTAAGTTAGCATACTGACAAGGGCGTGGCTCCATACGTAATCTGAAACGAGTTCTACTGTATCGAAGCAGCCACAAGTAACTAATATTGTGAAAATTCCATACGATAATATAGTAATAAAGTATATCCTTATAGTACTTTAAATCATAAAACTACAGTACCCGAAAGGATTCCACAAAAATGTATAGTTTTGTCCCAAATTGGAAAATTAAAATTTTAAAAATTAAATTCATAGAAGTATCTGCGTTGGCTACTATTTATATTCGTTTAAAGTATAATTAAGCCTATAATTTTTTTTACTACTTACTATTCTATTGTACAAAAATGTGTTTCGTGGTTGCTTCAATACAGTAGAATCGTTTCAGATAGCGTGGGGCGTCCCTTCTGTTTGCATCCTGTAACATTTGGAATTATGCTTAGAAAATATTAGAGTGGAAAAAGAAAATGTCGCAATCCCTCGGTTTTGTATGTCTTAACAAACGTCACATATTTTCTTTTTGAACTCTTAGATTTTCTTGCATAATGGAGAGTTACAGGATGCAAACAGAAGGGACTCCCCACGCTATCTGAAACGTGCCACAACCTCCCGTGCAGCCACACAATATGTGCTAACTTAAAAATTTTGTACCATCATTTTTAAAACATGGTTTGCATAAGTTGAAAAATCATCACGTTGTTTTTTAAATTCATCGGTTAGCTCAAAGAACAGGTCTTTGCTATGATAGTCACTTTTGAAGAAGGGCTGAAAGAGAATGTCCCATTGAGGTAAGTAGGAAGACTGCTTTCTGGTGTAGCAGGTAGAAGCAGTTGCCTTTATGCGATGATCTCTGTCTACAAAATGTGCAACGGATTTATGAATGGCATTATCTTCCACAGGAAGATAGTAGTAGTCCTTATAGTTTGCATAGAAATATTTTAATTCACCTTCAAAAAGAGGGACTTTCAAGGTTCCTTCTGATTCGAAACCTGTAAAATAGCAACCGCGTATGCTCTGTGAGATAGCGACTGGAAGCGGGTTCTTGAAGTGTAATTTCATTAATATTTCCTGCTTTTTATCATCATTGTAATCTGTGTAGTAATTTGCCTGTACTTTTGTGACACGTACCGTATCCATAAATAAATCACAGTAAGCTAATACCGGGAGCAGGGTCACTAATCCCTGGATATCATCTGCATTATGTAACAAAAGTGCCTGTAGATTAAAATCATTTGGGGATTGCACGTAATCATGATAGATACTAATTAATTCTCCACCTTGAAAAGTGTCTTCACGGTCAACATTTAAGAAGGTTTCGATTGTTTTCTGCTTACAGTTTGGTAATTTGAGAAAATCCTTAAACGGAGCTATTCTACGGTATAAATCCAAAGCTTCAAAACGTTCAAAGGTATCTGGCAATTTATAGAAAATAGCTTTTTGCTGCAGGTATGGAATATCAAAATTATTTCCATTAAAATGGACAAAAGAGGAATAGTCTTTACTGAAGTGAAAGAATTCTTTCAAAATATTTACTTCGTCCTCATAATTAGTTGCAAACCATTGAATTAAATAAAAGGATTTTTCTTTATAATAAATACAGCCTATCAGGTAAAGAGAGGACCCTTTTGCTGTAAAACCAGTGGTTTCAATGTCGATAAAGAGAGTTTTTGTTAAATCCATAAGTGTTTCCAATGGATAGGTGAGTTTTAAATTTGGTAAAGGTGTTTTGATTATTTTCATAGTAACTCCATGTGTAAAAGATTTCGTTAATGGTTGGTTTAATAATAGCATATTTTGTAAAATTGCAGTAGTATTTTTTGTTGAAAAATAGTATATTTATATAGTGAGAAAAGTTCTAAAATCACAAAAAAGGACTAGATGGAAACAGGGAGGAAGGTTAGAAGATGTCAAAATTTACATTTATAGGTGGAATTCATCCTTATGACGGAAAAGATTTATCAAAAGATAAACCAATTAAAGAAATTCTGCCAAAAGGCGATTTATTTTATCCGCTTTCTCAACACATTGGAGCCCCGGCGACGCCAATCGTAGCGAAGGGGGACCATGTATTAACCGGTCAGAAAATTGCAGAGGCGGGTGGTTTTGTATCTTCCCCAATCTATGCAACGGTATCGGGAACTGTAAAAGCAATCGAAGCACACAGAGTTACCACAGGGGATATGGCAACCTGCATTGTAATTGAAAATGATGGTTTATATGAAGAAGTAACGTATCATCCAATTGATTCGCTGGAAAATATCAGTAAAGAAGAAATCATTAACCGCATAAAAGAGGGCGGTGTTGTCGGCATGGGTGGAGCTGGATTTCCAACGCATGTGAAGCTCTCGCCGAAGGAACCGAATAAAATAGAATATGTGATTGTAAACTGTGCAGAGTGTGAGCCATATCTGACATCAGATTATCGTAGAATGTTAGAAGAACCGGAAAAACTGATTCAGGGATTAAAGGTTTCACTGCAATTATTTGAAAACGCGCAAGGTGTATTGGCTGTAGAAGATAATAAACCGGATTGTATTGCCTTATTAAAGAAATTAACAAAAGACGAAAAACGTATCAGCGTCAAAGAGTTAAAAACGAAGTACCCACAGGGTGCAGAACGACAATTGATTTATGCAGTGACAAAAAGACAGATTAATTCGTCTATGTTACCGGCAGATGCAGGTTGTGTGGTAAATAATGTAGATAGCGTAGTGGCTATTTATAATGCGGTTATGCTGGGTCGTCCATTGATGCAGAGAATTGTAACAGTAACTGGAGATGCCATTAATAATCCTAGAAACTTTGCAGTTCGAGTAGGTACTATTTACTCAGAATTAGTTGAAGAAGCAGGTGGGTTCAAGGCAGAACCGGAGAAAATCATATCTGGTGGACCGATGATGGGATTTGCCTTATTTGATACCAATGTACCGGTAACGAAAACAACCTCAGCCCTTCTTTGTATGACAAAAGATGAGGTTTCTCAATATGAGCCATCTGCATGTATTAATTGCGGTAAATGTGTGGAAGTATGTCCAGGACGTGTTGTACCCAGCCGATTAGCTGATTATGCAGAACATGGAGATACAGAGCAATTTGAAGCGCATGAAGGTATGGAATGCTGTGAATGCGGCTGCTGCAGTTTCGTATGTCCTGCGAAGCGCCAGCTAACACAGTCCATCAAATCCATGCGTAAAATAGTACTGGCAAATAGAAAAAAGAAATAGGAGCGAGAATGATGAGCAATTTGATGAAAGTATCTTCCAATCCGCATGTTCGATCAAAGGTTACCACAAGCAACATCATGCTTGCAGTTGTCATCGCATTATTACCTGCAACCTGCTTTGGTATCTATAATTTCGGCTTACATGCATTATTACTAATTTTAACAACCGTTGCTACTACGGTATTGGCGGAACTTATTTATGAGAAGGCAATGAAACAGAAAGTAACTATCGGTGACTTTTCAGCCGTAGTTACCGGATTGATATTAGCGTTAAATTTACCACCACAGGCACCATTATGGATTGGTGTAATAGGTGGAATCTTTGCAATTATAGTAGTAAAGATGCTATTCGGTGGTCTTGGACAGAATTTTATGAACCCGGCGGCCGCTGCAAGATGTTTTTTATTAATATCGTTTACCTCGATTATGACAAACTTTGATTGTGATGCTTATACAGGAGCTACACCACTTGCGTCTATCAAAGCTGGTGAATCTGTCAATGTGTTAAACATGATTATCGGAAAAACAGGAGGAGCAATTGGAGAAACTTCCATGCTTGCGATTGTACTTGGTGCATGCATACTAATTATGGTAGGGGCCATTGATTTGACAATCCCAGGAAGTTATATTTTAAGCTTTGTCATATTCCTTGTTTTATTTAGTGGACATGGGCTGGATATGACTTATATTTCAGCAGAACTTGCAGGCGGAGGTTTAATGCTGGGTGCTTTCTTCATGGCAACGGATTATGTTACGAGGCCGATTACGGAGAAAGGACAGTATTTATTTGGCATTTTGTTAGGTATTCTGACCGGTATTTTCCGTGTGTTTGGTGCCTCAGCAGAAGGAGTATCCTATGCTATTATTATCGGCAATCTGTTAGTGCCATTGATAGAACGTATTACATATCCAAAGGCTTTCGGTAGAGGAGGTAAAAAGGCATGAAAGAGAATACGCAGATAAAAGGCATGTTAAAAGATGCGCTTATTCTATTAGTGATTACAATAGTTGCCGGTCTTGCTCTTGGTTTTGTATATGAAGTGACAAAAGCACCAATTGCAGCACAGGAGGTAAAAGCAAAAAATAATGCCTGTGCAGAGGTTTTCGCAGATGCATCTTCCTTTGAAGCATATCTTGATTTTGATGCAGCGGCTGCAAGAAAGGTTCTGGATGCAGCGGGGCTGGCAGAACAGGATATTGACGAAGCCATGGTTGCATTAGACGCCGGTGGAAGTTCAATTGGTTATGTTTTTAATGTTACGACACATGAAGGATATGGCGGTGATATTACATTTTCCATGGGTGTCCAAAAGGATGGCACTTTAAATGGAATATCCATTCTTTCTATTTCAGAAACAGCCGGACTCGGTATGAAAGCAAAAGAGGAAGCCTTTGCAGACCAATGGAAGAATAAGAAGGTAGATAAATTTGAATATACAAAAACAGGTGCAGCCGCAGACAACCAGATTGATGCAATTAGCGGTGCTACCATTACCACAAATGCAATGACCAATGGAGTCAACGCTGGATTGGCTTATTTTGCAAGTATCGAAGGAGGTAACCAGAATGAATAAAGCAGGTGAACGTTTATTTAATGGTTTAATTAAGGAAAATCCTACTTTTGTACTGATGCTTGGTATGTGTCCTACACTGGCAGTTACTACGTCCGCAATAAATGGTTGCGGGATGGGACTTACTACAACAGCAGTATTGGTTATGAGTAATATGATTATTGCGTTGCTTCGTAATATTATTCCGGATAAGGTAAGAATTCCGGCATTTATTGTTATTATTGCATCTTTTGTTACCGTATTGGAGCTATTACTGGAAGGTTTTCTGCCGAGTCTTTATGACGCATTGGGACTTTACATACCATTAATTGTAGTAAACTGTATTATTTTAGGCAGAGCAGAAGCGTATGCCTCTAAGAATCCGGTTATTCCGTCTTTATTTGATGGTCTTGGAATGGGACTTGGATTTACACTTGGTCTTACCTGTATCGGTATGGTGAGAGAATTTATAGGTGCAGGTCAAATCTTTGGATTCCAGATTTTACCGCTTGCAGATGCAGCGAAAGGTGTGACAGGATATACACCAGTTAGTATCTTTGTTTTAGCGCCTGGTGCGTTCTTCGTATTAGCCTGCCTGACGGCATTACAGAATAAGGTCCGCATTAAAGCAGCAGCCAAAGGCAATGTGGAATCGGCTAAAAAATTATCCTGTGGTACTGACTGTGCAACCTGTGGCAATACAGGCTGTGGCGGTAAATTTTATGACACTTCTATAAATGACGATAAGAAGAAAGAAGAATAGGGGGAGCGTACACAATGAAAGAATTATTAATTATAGCAATCGGTTCTGCACTTGTAAATAATGTTGTACTTAGCCAATTCTTAGGACTATGTCCATTTCTTGGTGTGTCAAAGAAGGTAGATACCGCAGCAGGTATGGGAACAGCGGTTATTTTTGTAATTACATTAGCATCAGCAGTAACGGGTGCCATTTATCAGTTTATTCTGACACCCCTTAATATTACTTATCTGCAAACCATTGTCTTTATTCTGGTTATTGCTGCATTGGTTCAATTTGTAGAGATGTTCCTGAAGAAATTCATGCAGCCGCTTTATCAGGCACTGGGTGTGTATCTGCCATTGATTACCACCAACTGTGCGGTACTTGGTGTTGCATTGACAAACGTGCAGAAATCCTATGGAATTCTTACCGGTGTGGTAAATGGCTTTGCAACAGCAGCCGGATTTACAATATCGATAATTATCCTGGCGGGACTTAGAGAAAAAATGGAATATAATGATGTACCAAAAGCATTTCAGGGAATGCCCATTGTACTGGTAACGGCGGGACTTATGGCAATTGCTTTTTGTGGATTTTCAGGGCTTCTTTAAGACAAGAAAGGGATAGGTTATCGACATGAATATAACAGGAATTATAATTGCAGTAGTAGTCGTTGGTGGAGTTGGACTTTTTATAGGTCTGTTCCTCGGAATTGCGGCAATTAAATTTAGGGTAGAGGTAGATGAAAGGGAGGAAGCAGTGTTAGCTGTTCTTCCTGGAAATAACTGTGGTGGCTGCGGTTATGCAGGCTGTTCCAATCTGGCGGCAGCGATTGCCAAAGGGGAGGCACCGGTAAATGCATGTCCAGTCGGTGGCGAGCCGGTAGGAGAAAAGATTGCAGAAATCATGGGTGTAGATGCTGGGGCAAGTACGAAGATGGTTGCTTTTGTGAAATGTGCAGGTACTTGTGAAAAAACAAATACAGATTATGATTACAGTGGTATAAAAGATTGTAAAATGGCGGCTTTTGTACCAAATGGTGGTCCAAAGAGTTGTAATTTTGGTTGTCTTGGTTATGGAAACTGCGTAAAGGTATGTCCCTTTGATGCAATTCATATTGTGAATGGAATTGCCGAAGTAGACAAAGAAATATGTAAAGCATGTGGCAAATGTATCGCAGAGTGTCCAAAACAATTGATTGAACTAGTGCCTTATGATGCAAAGCATATAGTACAATGTAATTCTTCCGATAAAGGACCAGTTACAATGAAAGCCTGTCAAACGGGCTGTATCGGTTGTGGTTTATGTGTGAAGGCATGTCCGAGCGGAGCGGTTACGGTGGAAAATTTCCATGCACATATTGATCAGGACAAATGTACTGGTTGTGGTTTATGTAAAGAGAAGTGCCCGAAGAAAGTTATCATATAGGACACAAAGCAACGGAGTAATCCGTATGCATCAGTTAGGGGCAAAAATACTTTTGACCCTAACATCATTATATACGAAAATATAGAAAAAGTACGGCTGGGAAGGTTTGGTTGAAAAGTATGAGTCATGTGACAATAGTCGGAATCGCTGGTGGTTCAGCGTCTGGAAAAACAACGATCGTAAATCGTATCAAGGAAACATTTGGAGAGGATATCGTAGTAATCAGTCATGATTGCTATTATAAGGCACATGATGATTTGACCTATGAAGACCGTTCCAAATTGAATTATGATCATCCATCTTCCTTTGATACAGAACGTATGGTGGACGATGTAAAGAAATTGAAAAAGAATATGGAAGTGGACATTCCAGTCTATGATTACACAATTCACAATCGCTCCAAAGAAACGACTCATATTATTCCCAAACCGGTTATTATCCTGGAGGGTATTCTGATTTTGGAGAATAAAGAGCTTCGGGAATTAATGGATATTAAAGTATTCGTAGATGCAGATGCAGATGAGAGATTGATACGACGTATCAAACGTGATATGGCAGAGCGTGCAAGAAGTGTAGAATCTATATTATCACAATATGCAGATACGGTAAAACCAATGCATGAGCAATTTATAGAACCGTCTAAGAAATACGCAGACGTTATCATTCCTCGTGGAGGTGAAAACACGACAGGAATTCATATTCTTCAAGAGCATCTGAAGCTAATGCTTGCATAAACGTAAAGGATACCTTATTTTGGATATCCGGAGGAATAATGCAGCGTATAGTCATCCGTAATGAAAACAGCTTCTACATTGGGCAGGGATTCGATGAGTGTCATACCTTTTTCCAAGCCAAGCGCAAAGCAACTGGTGCTTAGTCCGTCCCCCTCCGTGGAGGTATTGGATAAGATAGTTACCCCCAGCAGATGGTTATTGTAGGGATACCCGGTAGCAGGATTTAAGATGTGATGATAGAGCATGCCCCCTTGCTCAAAATAACGTTCATATACACCGGAGGACACAACAGAGCTATCGGATATGGAAACCTGTGTAATGGAAGTGTTACGGTCGTCAAATGGTTTTTGAATTCCAATGGTAAAGTGGGTCTGGTCAGGTTTATTTCCAATCGTCAATACATTACCACCGAGATTAATAACAGCACTTGTAACACCCTGCTCCAGTAAATATGATTTGATTTTATCAGCAATAAACCCTTTGGCAATAAAACCAAGATCTATTGCTGCTTTTTTATTGGTAAGTGTCACTACATTATCCTGAACCTGAACGGTTCGATAATCAACATTTGGAAGCAATGCGTTTATCTCGTAGTCAGCAGGAACCTTTTTGGGCTTATCCGATGAAAAATCCCATAAGTCACTGAGTGGAGCCAATGTAATATCTACAGAACCATCGGTAATATCACAGTAGGTAAGTGCTGTTTGGATTAAATCGGCAGTCTCGGCGGAAACAGTAGTGGGAGTTCCGTTACTATGATTAATATTCCAGATATCGCTGCCTTCCAAGGTCCGGCTAAGCAGTTTTTCATACGAATCACATACAGCAAATGCACCATCGATAAGCGAGGTATCGGTAGTGTCATAAAGTGTAATAGAAATGACGGTATTCAAATAAAAGCCTGTTTTTGTGACAGGTTCCATTTTTTTTGTACAACCATATAGAAAAATATTTGAAAAGCAAAGTAAAAATAGAATAAAATTTATTTTTTTCATTATATAATTCCACCGTTTGAGTTAGTGTCTGTTTAGGTTCTGAACTTGAAATACATATCCTGATAAGTTATTATATAAGATGTCAGTTGGAAATGAAAGAAAAAAATAAAAGGAGATTTCCCTATGCGTTTGGAAGATAATTACGAAGAAAATGAATACGATAAGCCTTCAGAAAACAGGAAAATGCTTGTACAGGTTGCTTTGGGTGTTTCTCTTGCGGTAATTACGATAGTGGGAATCGTAATCGCGATAAATTACGATACAAAAACAAATAAAAAGGTAGCAAAAGAAAATAGAATAACTACAGAAACGACAAACCATATGAGTGCAGAAGTACAGGAAGTGCATGAAAGTGTCCAGAAGTTAGTTGAAAATAGTGGATTGACTTCAGACGATTTGGATTTCTGGGATATTTATACAGGAAAGAATAAAGATGCGGATTCTGTCAGTGACAATGATTCCAATAGAAAAAAGGAAAACAGTAAAACAGATGAAGACAGCACAGAAGAGGGGAAAGATGGACTCACTGATGCAGAAGCGGATCACGTAAATCAAACGAAAATCACGAAATCGGATGGAACAGAAGAATGGTCCAACATTAGTCCCTTTATTACAAAAAATAAATATGACGAAAATGGCTTTATTTATAAAGATCCAATTATGAAATATTATGAAAATGGCAAAAATATATCCTATATGGGAGTTGATATTTCCAAGGAAACAGGACTGGTTGATTTTGTAAAGCTCAAGAATGCAGGAGTTCAATTTGTAATGATTAAAGTAGGTGCACGTGGGTATGGAAATGGTCAGCTGACGGTAGATGATACCTTTACGGATTACATACAAAAAGCATCGGAAGCAGGACTGGACATAGGTGTATATTTCTATTCACAGGCGATTACAAAAGAAGAGGCTTTAGAAGAGGCAAATCTGGTATATGAAAATATAAAAGATTATCATTTGGTATATCCGATTGCTTTTGATATGGAAAAGGTATCCGGTGATGCGGCCAGAACAGATTTTTTGACAAGAGAAGAAAAGAGTAATCTAGCCCTTATTTTCCTGGATGCTCTGAAGAATGTAGGTTATAAGGGAATTATCTATGGAAATAAAGAATGGCTCATAAAGGAAATTAATCTGTCCACCGTAGGAACCTATGATATCTGGCTATCCCAGGAAGGCGAAAAACCGGATTATCCATATAAGTATTCCATGTGGCAGTATACACAATCGGGAACCATTGATGGAATTAATGGAGATGCTAATTTAGATATTTGCTTTATAAATTATGCCATGAAATAGCAATAATATAACTCGATACAAAGTTCAGACAGGCATATTTCTGCTTGAACTTTATATCGAGTTATGTTTGCGTTAGACGTATAGTGTCAGGAGTTAGAGTATAGAGTCGGTCAGAAACCTTCAGCGTAGAGTAAATAGTGGCATAGTCCTGATTTGATAAGCTTTCTACAAAATTCGGAGTATATTTTTTATGAATACCATTTTTGGCAAGAATGTCAATTGCCTTATTGTAGGCAATCGCGGCTTCTATTTCAGAAGTATAGGTACCTACCTGATAGTAGCTGCGTACATGGATTTTTACTTTATAAAGACGAGTTTCATTTTTCATGATTTGTGTAATGCCGTGATATATATTATATATTTCAATATTCTCATAGCGGAAATCATGTGGATTATCATTGATAAAACGATAGTCACGACCTAATACCGAATAATTTTTGATACGATAGCGGTTTAAAATATTGTATTGCATTCCATAGTCGGCAACGAACAGATGCCCTTTTCGCTGCATAATTTTATGCGAGGAATAATAAAACAAATCATCAATATCAAAAATAAGTGGATTGTGTTGTGTGAGATAATATAAAAAATATTTTTTCCGTGTATAAATCGGATTGCAAAAATAAATGCCATTATCTCTAAAATTTATAAGAGATACCCATTTTGCAAAAGAAAGAAGCTGTTTTGTATGATAATTTTCAATACCTAGCGTGAAATCATGGAGTACGTGGTCAGCTTCCCGATAGGCGAGATTGGCTTTGGGCATGGAATCAAAACTGCCAAGGCTGATATGTTTACGGTTATGTGTAATCGAAGCCCTGTAATATTTTGTTTGATTCTTTTTTGTGGCAATATATACGCCCGGAAGTGCAGGACTCATAAGAAAGCTTTCCTTTCTGAACGAATTGGATAATAAAATGTTACAATTTAGTATAACATTTTCATAAAAATAAAACAATTTTGAAATATTTTTCCTGCTTCCTGTATAGAATAATAGTACGAGCTTATATTGAAGTACGAATGGAGGCGTTGTGAAATAAAAAAAGAATTATTTTGTGGACAAAGATATTTATTATATGTAGGACTTTTTTACTGTATCTGCTGTATGGCAATTGCAAGTGTAATTGGCATTAAGGGCACCAGAATAGCATCGGCAGGATATGGGCAGGGAGAAAAATACAGTACAGTAGAGAAGAATAGTGAGGTATACACAGATAAGAAGGCACAAATACAGGGTATGTATACACTCCCTATAGAGACATCCGGACAGAGAATGGTTTCTTATGAGATGATTCAAAAAGAAAGGATAATAGAATTATCAGAAGAGGATTATCAGAATCTGCTTAAAATTGTTGAGTCAGAAGCGGGTGGAGAAGATATAGAAGGAAAAATGCTGGTTGCAAATGTAGTCATTAATCGAGTGAAAAGTACATTGTTTCCAAACAATGTTACCGATGTAATATTTCAAAAGGAACAGGGTGTATCGCAGTTTTCACCAACAAGTGATGGGAGAATCTATCAGGTAAGTGCCTCGGAAGATACTATAAATGCGGTAAACCGTGCATTACTTGGTGAGAATAATGCCAAGGGAGCTCTTTATTTTGCGGCAAGGGATTATGCAGACCCTATGAGAATGCAATGGTTTGATACACATTTGACATTTTTGTTCAAACATGGTGGGCATGAATTTTTTTATTGAGTATCAGATTCCAGTAAACAATAATTTTTTTACAGAGTCGCGTTTTTGTTTGATTACCATATAAATTTATGATATACTTACGCATTAGATAGGTAAGAATATAGTCATTAAATATAAAATATAAAAAAGTACGAGAGGAATCAAGTTATGGAAATCTTATATAAGAGTACCAGAAGTGAAGATACAGAGGTAAAAGCTTCCGAAGCAATTTTAAAAGGATTAGCAAACGATGGAGGATTATTTGTTCCAGAATCCATTCCAGCATTGGATAAAAGCCTGGAAGAATTATCCACGATGACTTATCAGGAAGTTGCTTATGAGGTAATGAAATTATTCCTGACTGATTTTACCGAGGAAGAATTAAAGACCTGCATCACGCGTGCTTATGATTCCAAATTTGATACAGAAGTCATTGCACCGGTAACTGGAAAAGAGAGTCCGTATTTCCTTGAATTATATCATGGGGCAACGATTGCGTTTAAAGATATGGCATTATCTATTTTGCCACATTTAATGATAACTGCTGCAAAAAAAAATCATGTGGACAATGATATCGTGATTTTAACCGCAACCTCAGGAGATACTGGAAAGGCGGCTTTAGCCGGATTTGCAGATGTAAAGGGAACCAAAATTATTGTCTTTTATCCGAAAAACGGGGTTAGCCCAATTCAGGAGAAGCAGATGGTAACGCAAAAAGGGGATAATACATATGTCGTTGGTATTCATGGCAACTTTGATGATGCCCAGACTGGTGTGAAAACACTATTTTCAGATAAAGAGTTAGCAGATGAAATGGCAGCGAAAGGATATCAGTTCTCTTCTGCAAATTCTATTAATATCGGACGTCTGGTGCCGCAAGTAGTTTATTATGTATACGCTTATGCACAGCTATTGCAAAAGAATGAAATTCAAAAGGGTGAAAAGATAAATGTTGTTGTACCTACCGGCAACTTTGGAAATATTTTAGCTGGATTTTATGCAAAAAATATGGGAGTTCCAATTGATAAATTAATTTGTGCTTCTAATGATAATAAAGTACTTTATGATTTCTTTAGTACAGGAACTTATGATAGAAACAGAGAATTTGTTTTAACCACTTCTCCATCGATGGATATTCTGATTTCCAGTAATTTGGAGCGTTTGATTTATCGTATTGCGGGAAACAGTGCGGAAAAGAATGCAGAATTGATGGTGTCCTTATCTGCAAAGGGCAGCTATGATATCACCGACACGATGAAAAAGGAATTAAAGGATTTCTATGGTAATTATGCGACAGAAAAAGAAACAGCAGAGATAATTCAGGAACTTTACCAAAAGGACGGTTATGTCATTGATACACACACAGCGGTTGCGGCTGCCGTATATAAAAAATATACAGCAGATACCAAAGATACAACGAAGACAGTTATTGTCTCAACGGCAAGCCCTTACAAATTTGGCAGAAGTGTAATGACAGCCATTAACGGGAAATATGATGCCCTGTCAGATTTTGACTTAATCGACGAATTGGAAAAAATTTCCAATGTAAAGGTCCCAAATGCAATTGAAGAGATACGTAAAGCGCCGGTACTTCATAACCATATCTGCGAAAAAGACCAAATGAAGAAAACCGTAAAAGAATTCTTGAATATATAGCAGATACATAAGAAGGAGTAGTTGAAGATGTCTGATTCATTTCCGATTTTTGATATTATTATATTATTTGGTGGATTATACTTGTTATATTCGTTGGCAGGTATGATTACCAAAAATAAAATTCCAGGTGTCTTAATGAGCAAAGGAATGGAATTGACTAAGGAAGCCGATGTTCCGGGCTTCATCCATGCGATGAAGGTTCCTACCGGTGTGATGGGAGTTGTTGCAAGTATTTCGGGTGGACTTGGGATTGCATGTAAATATGTGTCAGGCATTGATACGCTTCAGTTTGTGGTATTAATTATCGCGTTTGTTATGTTGATTGCATATGGATATATAGATGTGGTGGCACAGAAAAAATATTTAAAAATTAAATAAGTAAAAAATATTTTTAAAGAAGGAAGCAGGGGTAAGAGAAAAATATTACTTACCTTTGCTTTTTTGTTGTGTTTTTACAGGGAAAATATTACAATAAATGCAATATGGAATTCAACAAAAGGAGAAGGACAACTATGATAAAGGTATTTTTGGTTGAAGATGAAATCGTAGTACGCGAGGGAATAAAAAATAATATTGAATGGGAAAAAGAAGGATTTGCATTTGTGGGAGAAGCAAGTGATGGCGAGCTTGCCCTGCCAATGATTCAGGAATTAAAGCCGGACATTATTATAACGGATATCAAAATGCCCTTCATGGATGGCTTGGAGTTAAGCCGTCTGGTGAAAAAGGAGCAGCCAAATGTTAAAATTATGATTTTGAGTGGCTATAACGAATTTGATTATGCAAAACAGGCTATTAACATTGGAATTACGGAATACTTACTAAAGCCTATTTCACCCGCAAAGCTATTGCAGGCAGTAAAGGAAATCGCCGCAAAGATAGAAAAAGAAAATGAACAGCAGGAGTATGTAAAGAAATTTAAAAGAGAAATGCTGGAAAACAAAAATCTGGAGAAACAAAAGTTTTTTAGTGATTTGGTATCCAAAGAGCTTGCAATGACAGAGATTTTGGAACGTGCAAATGCATTGGAAATGGATTTTGTGTCTTCGGCATATAATGTGATTCTGTTTAACGTAATGAAAAAAAACCAGGTTAATACTTCTTACTCGGAAGAAATTGTGAAAATTACCACAATTTTAGAGGATATCGTGGCTGAAAATGATTCATTGTATATGTTTGACAGGGTAGGAGAAGGCTGGGGTTTTCTGATTCTGGGAGAAAATGCTGGTAATGTAGATTATATAAAGAATATATTATTTAAAAAAGTCGTTAATGAAATTTTGCAATATGATAATCTGGAATACTTTGGTGGAATTGGAAAGACTGTTCAAAGACTACGGGAACTTCCAGAGTCTTTTGAACAGGCGAGCAGAGCTTTTTCGTATCGTTATATTGGTAAGACAAATCAGATTATTCATTTTGAACAATTAGGAAATATGAATTTACTTATTGATGAAGACATTGATTTAAGTACGCTGGATATTGGTAAAATAGACCGTAAAATATTGGAAAACTTTTTGAAAAGCGGAGCAAGGGAAGAAGTGAAGCATTTTGTTGTCGATTATTTTATCGGATTAGGAGAAGACAATATTAATTCTTTATTGTTTCGGCAGTATGTGGCGATGGATATGTATTTTGGTACAGTGGCATTTATTGAAGACCTTGGGTATAGTTCTAAAGATATCATTGAAGAATGTGGGGAAGTAAGAGGGGTTGCAGGAGAGCTTGTTACAGTGGAAAGCACCAAAATCTATCTGGAACGTATTCTGGATAAGGCTTTGGAACTTAGAGATAGTATGACGATGAAGAAATATGGAAGCTTAATTGATGATGCAATTGCCTATATGCAGGAAAATTATGCGAAAGAGGATATTTCCCTAAATTCGGTAGCTGCCAGCGTCAATATGAGTCCAAGCTATTTCAGTTCCATTTTCAGTCAGGAAATGAGCAAGACATTCATTGAATACTTAACGGCCATTCGCATGGATAAGGCAAAAGAGCTGTTGATGTGTACCAATATGAAAACTTCGGAGATAGGATATGAGGTAGGTTATAAGGAACCGCATTATTTTAGTTACATATTTAAAAAGACACAGGAATGCTCACCAAAGGAGTTCCGTTTACGAAGATGACGTGAAAACAGATGGGGATAAGAGTGAAATAATTTGACAATTATTTTACTCTATTGATTTGTGCGCGACCAAAGGTCGCAGATGGGAATATAAATGAAAAAGCAAATCATGGAAGGCTTTAAGAAGAGTACATTACGACAAAAAATGAATCTGTTATCCTGGATTGGGATTATACCATTGGCCGTGCTTATGGTTTATTCATTGGTTCTTATGACGGAACATTTTAAACAGTATGATCAGATTGTAACCAATATAACTGCTGCCAATGCATATAATTTGTCCTTTAAAGATAAACTGGACGATACCATGTATCGTATTATCATAGGAAGTGAAAATTGGAGTGACTCAGAAGAAAAACTGAAAGATGATGACCCTTATATTCAAATACAGGAAGTGCGGGAGGTATTTGAATCTTTATATAATATTACAACTACAGAGAAAAACAGAAAAAGAATCAGTGGAATTTGCAAGACATTAAATACGTTAGAAGACCGAGTGGATGAGATTCTCGCAAATGTACAGGAATCGGGGCATTATGATGAAAATATGGAAAAGCTGGATATGAATATTCGTATTTTGACAAGTCTGGTGCAGAAGGAAATTCAGGAATATATCTATTACGAGGCTGCAAGTCTGGAAATCATGAGACAACAGGTGTCCAGAGAAAGTAATTTGACCATACAGGTTTCGTTTCTTTCATTTTTAATAATAATTATTATAAGTGGATTAATGTCGCGTTTTTTAAGCGGGGAAATCGCAAAACCAATCGATGAATTGTGTAAATCTACTTCGGAAGTTGCCAAGGGTAATTTTACCGTACAGGTGCATGTAGAATCTGGAGATGAGATTGAGTCTTTGGCAGATAGCTTTAACAGCATGGTTGGAGAGATATCGGAACTGGTGGAGGATATTAAGATTGAACAGAAAAATCTGCGTGCTACAGAATTGAAACTGCTGCAGGCACAGATTAATCCTCATTTTTTATACAATACGTTAGATACGATTATTTGGCTGGCAGAAGATAATCAAAAGGAGCAGGTGACTGCAATGGTTTCCTCCCTGTCGGATTTCTTTCGGACGACCCTAAGCAAGGGAAAGGACTACATTACGATTCAGGAGGAAGAATCACATATTAAAAGTTATCTGGAGATTCAGCAGTTTCGTTACCGGGATATCATGTCTTATGACATCCAATTTGAGGAAGACATATTATGCTATCCAATCTTGAAATTAACGCTGCAGCCTATCGTGGAGAATGCATTGTATCATGGATTGAAGAATAAAAGAGGATTAGGAAAAATCAGTGTTTTTGGGCAAAAAGAAGAGGATAAGATAAGATTTACAGTGAAGGACGATGGTATTGGCATGGATAACGAAACGCTGGAACATTTACGCAGAATTGTGAAGGGAAAAGAGATGAATGATTTGCAGAAGGGATTTGGGATGGCAAATGTACAACAAAGAATTGAATTGAACTATGGTTCCGAATATGGAATTCAGATTGATAGTGTATACGGAGAGGGTACGACTGTTACAATTATAATTCCATGTATTTTTAAACATGAAGAAATCTTAACATTATCATAAGAAATCATAATTTGTTCATAATTTATTCAAAAATTAGTAAAAAATAACACATAACACAAAAGATATTCGGTATCCATTAAAAAAAATTTCCAATATAATATGAATATGTTAAAGATAAGCAATCGAAAGCTTATCGGGTACATAAAACTATTCATATTATATTAGGAGGGTTTTAAAATGAAGAAGAAATTATTAGGAACATTGGTATGCATCGCTATGGTATCTTCCATGTTAGTTGGATGTGGCAGCACAGCAGCAACAGAAGCACCTGCAACAGAGGCACCTGCAACAGAAGAAGCTGCACCTACAGCTGATGCAGCAACAGAAGCAGCTACAGAGGAAGCAGCAGCTCCAGCAGCAGACGGAGAATTAATTAAGGTAGGTATCATTAACAACGATCCAAATGAATCTGGATATCGTACAGCTAATGATAAAGATATGAAGAACATGTTCACAGAAGAAAACGGATACGAAGCATCTTTTGCTTATAGCTTAAAAAATGATGAGCAGATCACAGCAGCTCAGAAATTTATCCAGGATGGTGTAGATTACCTTCTCCTTTCCGCAGCTGATACAGCAGGCTGGGATTCTGTATTACAGGATGCAGCAGATGCAGGTGTTAGAGTTATTTTATTCGACCGTACAATTGATGCAGACGAAAGCCTTTACGAAGCTTCCATCGTTTCTGATATGGCAAAAGAAGGCGAAACAGCAGTTGAATGGTTGAAATCACAAGGTCTTGATGAATACAACGTAATTCATATCCAGGGTGTTATGGGCTCTGCAGCTCAAAAAGGACGTTCAGGAGCACTTGACGCAGCAGGCTTCAATATTGTTACACAACAGACTGCTGAGTGGAATGCAGAAAAAGCACAGCAAATTGTTCAGTCTGTTATTGATTCAGGCGAATCTTTCAACGTAATCTATGCGGAAAATGATGATATGGCAAAAGGTGCGGTAGCAGCACTTGACAAAGCAAACATTTCTCATGGTGTTGGCAAAGACGTAATCGTTATGGGATTTGACTGCAATAAATGGGCATTAGAAGAATTATTAGCACAAAACTGGAACTATGATGGACAATGTAACCCATTCCAGGCTTCTTATATTGACAGCATTATCAAAGATATCCAAAGAGGAAAAGCTATGACTGAAAAAACAATTATTATGGATGAAAAAGGATTTGATGCTACTACCATTACACAGGAAGATGTTGATAACTACGGCATCTAATGAGATTTTAGTTTTGAAAAAGAAAGTAGCGATTTAAAATGACGCGGCGCAGAGTAAATGATAATTTGTTCACCTGCGTCGCGATTCTTATGTTTGGAATGCTTGAAATAGAAAAAAGAAAGTAGGAGGCGAATCCACTGGTGAAAGATAAAGCAGTTTTGGAGATGAAAAATATTCATAAGAATTTCCCTGGAGTGCGTGCGTTGCAAGGAGTAGATTTCACCCTTTGCGAAGGTGAGATTCATGCATTGATGGGGGAAAATGGAGCTGGGAAATCAACCTTGATTAAGGTATTGACTGGTGTCTATGGAAAAGATGAAGGACAGATTTTTATCAAAGGCAGGGAAGATGAAATCCTAATCAAATCGCCTGAAGAAGCACAAAAAGCAGGTATTAGTACTGTTTATCAGGAAATTACTCTTTGCCTAAACCTTACGGTTGCAGAAAATATGTTTATTGGACGTGAAAACAATGTGTATCAGAATTGGGAAAAAATGAATACTGATACCACTAAAATATTAAAATCACTAGATATTCAGGCAGAAGCTACACAGGAGCTTGGTAGTTGTTCCATAGCAGTACAGCAGATGGTTGCAATTGCAAGAGCGGTTGATATGGAGTGTAAGGTACTTATCTTAGATGAGCCGACCTCTTCTCTGGATGAGCAGGAAGTAGAAAAGCTGTTCAAATTAATGAGGGATTTACGGGCAAAGGGAGTTGGGATTATCTTTGTTACACACTTTCTTGATCAGGTATATGAGGTATGCGATAAGATTACTGTGCTTCGAGATGGAAAACTGGTTGGTGAATATGAAATCAATGATTTGCCGCGTGTAAAGCTTGTTTCTAAGATGCTGGGCAAGGATTTGGATGAAAAAACAGAAGAAAGTAAAAAATATCGTATTTATGAAAAAAAATCTGGGGCAGTGCCGGTTATAGAAACCGAAGGGCTGTATAGTAATGGTGGAATTAAGCCTTTTGATTTCAATATCTATAAAGGGGAAGTAAATGGTTTTACTGGTCTTCTGGGTTCTGGAAGAAGTGAATGTGTGCGTGCTATTTTTGGTGCCGATGGCATCTTAGGTGGTACCATGAAAAAAAATGGAAAAACGGTTAAAATTACAAAACCAATTGATGCTATGAAGAATGGAATTGGATATCTTCCAGAGGATCGTAAGGTGGACGGAATTATCGGTGACCTCTCGGTACGTGATAATATTATCTTTGCATTACAGGTATTGCGGGGATTTTTCAAACCATTTACCAAAGCGGAAGCAAACAAATTTGCAGACGAATATATTAAACTTTTGGGAATCAAAACAGCTTCTGCAAATACACCTATCAAATCTCTGTCCGGTGGTAATCAGCAGAAATGTATCCTTGCGCGCTGGCTGCTTACAAATCCAGAATATCTGATTTTGGATGAGCCAACCCGAGGTATTGATATTGGTACCAAAACAGAAATTCAAAAATTAGTGCTTAAATTGGCAGGAGAGGGAATGAGTATTACCTTTATTTCTTCTGAAATTGATGAAATGCTTGGAACCTGTTCACGTCTGGTAGTTATGCGTGACCGTAAGGTAGTAGGTGAACTTTCCGGTGAGGAACTGTCCCAGAGCATGATTATGAGTACCATTGCCGGAGGTGAAAAATAATAATGCAGACAAAAAAAGCAAATAAATTAACTGTTTCAGAACTCTTCGGGAAGCTATTAAGTCAACAGATTTTTATTCCGATTGCAGCATTGCTGTTGCTTGCAATTTTTAACCTGATTGCAGATCCTTCCTTTTATAAAATTACATATGGGATAAACAGTGCGGGAGCACCGGTATTATCAGGGTATTTAATGACTATTTTAGACTATGGTTCTGAGCTTGCCATCCTTGCGGTTGGTATGACACTGGTCACGGCAGCATCAGGTGGACAGGATATCAGTGTTGGCGCAACTATTGCGATTGCCGGCAGTGTAATTCTAAGAGTACTCTGTGGTACCAATTCAAGACCGGATACCTTACAGGCACCGATTATAGTAGCATTCCTGGTAGCATGTGTAGTTGCCATGATATTTGGCGCATTTAATGGTGTGCTGGTGGCATATTTTAAGATTCAGCCGATGGTTGCAACATTGATTTTATTTACGGCAGGACGTTCGATTGCTGCCTGGATTAATAACAATGAGCTTCCGATTATCAGCGACCCTGTGTTTAGCTATTTTGGGGGATTTATACCTGGAATACCAATTCCAACCCCGTTTTTCATTGCAGCGGCAGTTGTAGCTGTAGCGGCACTTGCTTTGAAATTTACCAACCTTGGTTTATATACACAGGCAGTTGGTATTAATGAAAGCTCCTCCAGACTGAACGGTCTGAATCCGGCTTTTATCAAGTTCCTATCCTTTGTAATACTTGGCTTATGTGTTGCAGTTGCTGCCCTGATTAAAGTAAGCCGTTTGTCTTCCATTAATTATTCAGTAATAGCAAAAGATATTGAAATGGATGCGATTCTTGCAGTTGCACTTGGTGGAAATGCATTAAGTGGCGGTAAATTTAATCTGACGGCATCTATTATGGGCGCATATGTTATTCAGTTCCTAACAACGACCTTGTACAAATTTAACGTACAATCGGATGCACTGCCAGCTTATAAGGCGGTAGTTGTTATCTTCCTGGTAGTAATCAGTTCCTCTGTTGTAAGAGATTATCTTAGAAATATTGGTTCTAAAATATCCAAGAAGGGGGTGGCTTAAGATGCAGAAAAAAAGAAAAACACTTACCGATGCCAATTTATTATTAACGATTACTATCGTCGTTTTTTTCCTCATGTATATTGGTGCGATTCTTTTTCAGGGAAAAGGCTTCTTAAAACCTCAGACCTTCTTTAATATTCTGAATGCCAATGCTGCTTTGCTAATATTGTCCTGCGGTATGAGTGTGGTTATGATTACCGGTGGTATTGATATTTCTGTTGGCGGTGTTACGGCGCTGGTTAGTATGTGCTGTGCCGTATACCTGGATTATCATAATGGAAATGTATTAGGGGCTGTAGCAATTGCACTGGCAATTGGTCTTGCATTTGGAATAGTACAGGGATTTTTAGTTGCTTATTTGGATATTCAGCCATTTATCGTTTCATTAGCAGGGATGTTCTTTGCCCGTGGTATGACAACCATTGTAAATACCAACCCTTTCAACGTAGCCAATGAAGAATTTGTTGCCTTAAAAAATGTTCGAATTATCATACCGGGAATGGGTTCTTTAAATAAGCTTGGCAAATATGTAAATGCATATGTGGAAATCGGCGTTATTATTGCAATTCTCGTAGTTATCATTTTGTTCTGTGTCTTAAAATGGACCAGACTTGGACGTTTCTTTTATGCGGTGGGCGGTAATAGTCAAAGTGCATTAATGCTTGGCATAAATGTAAAGAGAACGAAATTTTTATCCCATTTGTTATGTAGTCTGTTAGCAGGAATTGGTGGATTTGTATATTTCATGCATGTAGGATCGGGAGCGGCTTCTCATGCAATGGGAGCCGAGATGAATGCCATTGCAAGCTCCATTATTGGTGGAACGATGTTAACGGGTGGTGTGGGTAATATTATTGGTACATTCTTTGGAGTGCTTTCACTGAGTACCATTCAGAATATTGTGTCTTCCGCAGGTCTGGATCAGGCATGGTGGACAGGAATCACGATTGCTGCAATGCTTTGTCTATTCCTTGTAATACAAAGTGTTGTTATGGCACGTAAGAAAAAATAGTAAAAGAATGAAATAGAAAGGGATCATATTGATATCCGTTAAAAGATATCAATATGGTCTTTTTTCTATTTCATCCTTTGCTTTTTTGGCATAGTCTTTACTTGCAACAAAGGCTATGCTAGAATAATTTAAGATGAGTATTAAGGGGAAGCATATGAAAAAATTATTGGTATTGTTGGGAATTATAGTACTTTGTTTATTGGCAGTTGGATATTTTGGGAGTGTTACGCCAGTAGAAAATATAGCAGGTATGGAGGATGAGGTTCCTGGTGATGGAATTGTTGTTGGATTTTCTCAGCTAGGGGCAGAGTCTGACTGGAGAACTGCAAATACAGAATCTATGAAATCTACCTTTAGTGAGGAAAAAGGATATGAATTTTTATTTGATGATGCACAACAAAAGCAGGAAAATCAGATAAAAGCAATCCGCAATTTTATCCTGCAGGAGGTAGACTACATTGTATTAGCACCTGTGACAGAAACAGGTTGGGATACGGTATTGCAGGAGGCTAAAGATGCGGGCATTCCGGTAATTATTGTAGACCGTATGGTAGATGTAGCGGATAACCGTTTATTTACGGCATGGGTTGGATCTGATTTTGAACTGGAAGGGAAAAAAGCCTGTGAATGGTTGCATGCTTATACAAAATTAAAGAGCATTCCTGCCGAGAATATCCATATTGTAAATATTCAGGGAACAATAGGTGCTTCTGCACAAATTGGACGAACAGCAAGCCTTAGAAGAGCAGCAAAAGATTATGGCTGGGATTTGCTGGCAGAGGAATCAGGGGAGTATACACAGGCGAAAGCAAGAGAAGTTATGGGTTCGTTTTTAAAGCAATATGATAACATAAATGTTGTTTATTGCGAAAATGATAATGAGGCATTTGGTGCAATTGAGGCAATTGAGAATGCAGGAAAACGTGTAGGTAAGGATATTGAAAGTGGAGAAATCATGATAATGTCATTTGATTCGACCAATGCAGGCCTAACCGATGTATTGGAAGGGAAAATTGCTTTAAATATAGAATGCAATCCATTGCATGGACCAAGAGTGCAATCCATCATTGAAACCCTTGAAACGGGTGGAACACCAGACAAACAGGCATATGTGGAGGAAGATATGTTCGCAACAGATACATCTGTAACCAGTATTACAGTAAATGGTTTCAATTATCCAGTTACAAAGCTTACGGAGGCAGTACTGAAAGAACGTACATATTAAATGATATAAAAAATGAGTCACTTCAGATGTTTTGTGAAGTGACTCATTTTCTTATATGTCATTCTAAACAGAAAGTACTATGAGCGATCTAAAATATCGGTATATTCCTGTTCGGCGGCAATTGGTTTATAGGCAGGACGAATAATTTTACCATTGTTGGTTAATTCCTCCATACGATGAGCAGACCAGCCAACGATTCTTGCAATTGCAAAGATTGGTGTGTACAACTCCATTGGAAGACCAAGCATTTTGTATACAAAGCCGGAATAGAAATCAACATTTACACTAACGCCTTTGTAGATAGGACGTTGACCAGCAATAACCTGCGGTGCTAATTTTTCAACCAGAGAGTAGAGATTAAATTCCTTGGTTAATCCTTTTTCTTCAGACAATTTTCCAACAAAAGATTTGAAAATCACTGCTCTTGGGTCAGACTTTGAATAGATTGCATGGCCAACTCCATAGATAAGACCGGAATGATCGAAGGCCTCTTTATTTAGTAATTGATTCAGATACTGGCTTACTTCTTCCTCATCCTCCCAATTTTGAACGGCATTCATCATTTCATCAAACATCTGAACAACCTTAATGTTTGCACCACCATGTCTTGGCCCCTTTAAGGAAGCAAGAGCGGCAGCCATAGTAGAGTAGGTATCGGTTAGTGATGATGTAATAACATGAGTGGTAAAAGTCGAGTTATTACCACCACCATGTTCCATATGCAGAACTAACGCGATATCTAAAATTTTAGCTTCCAATGGTGTATAAGAACTATCCGGACGTAAAATATGTAAAATGTTTTCAGCAGTAGATAGTTCTGGAAGTGGAGAATGAATATAGAGGCTGTTTCCATCATGATAGTGGCTATATGCCTGATATCCATAAATCGATAATAATGGAAACAGACTGATTAACTGAAGACATTGCCTCAATACATTTGGAAGTGAGGTGTCATCTGCTTTTTCATCATAAGAGTAGAGTGTTAATACACTTCTTGCAAGTGTATTCATCATGTCCTTACTTGGTGCCTTCATAATAATGTCACGTACAAAACTGGTTGGCAGAGTACGATAACTTGCTAGTAGTATTTTAAAATCAGAAAGTTCTTTTTCAGTAGGAAGTTTACCAAACAATAACAGATGTGCGACTTCTTCAAAGCCAAAGCGATTATCTTTTGTAAATCCTGTAACCAAATCCCGAACATTGTACCCACGGTAAAATAATTGTCCATGTGCTGGAACAGAAACCCCGTCTACCATTTCGGTTGCACGTACATCGGATATGTTGGTCAGACCGGCTAAAACACCTTTTCCATTTAAATCACGTAGTCCCCTTTTGACATCATACTTTGTGAAAAGCTCAGAATCGATAACCCCGGAATCTTTACTGAGATTTGCTAAACGAATAATATCAGGGGTAATTTCAGAGTAGTTTTTAGTATCCATGAAACTTACCACCTTTCTTACATGTAAAACGCATGTACGAAGTGCTAAAACGTGAAGAAATATTTTGTGACAGGAAAATGTCCTGTCAGAGAATATCTAAGGCTCCACACACTAGGTACAATCATTTAAATCAACTGATACAATATAAATTGTAGCATGATTTAGGAAAATCACGCAAGTTAATTGTTTAAGTTTAGAAACATTTAACAAAAATAAATAATCGCACAGATAGATTATTTTAATGATTTGTATTACTATTACGGGGAGGGTGTCAAAGATTTTTTCGGGAATGCGATTCGACACCCAGCTTTTTAATAGTAAATTTGTATAAATGATAAGAAATGGGGTGTAGTTATATGGAAAATTTAATTATAAAAGGAAGAATAGAAGCACTTCGCAATAAAATGAGAGAACAGGGAATACATTGGTATCTGGTTCCAACCGCGGATTTTCATAATTCGGAATATGTAAATGAATATTTTAAAGCACGGGAGTTTTTGACTGGATTTACCGGCTCCAATGGAACGCTTGTTTTGTCGGAGCACGTGGCAGGCTTATGGACGGACGGAAGGTATTTCATACAGGCAGAAAAGGAATTAGAGGGAACGGAAGTTACACTGTACCGGATGTCCGAGGAAGGGGTTTTGACCATAACAGAATTTCTACAGGAGCATGTACAGGCGGGCGAGAAGATTGGACTTGATGGAAGAGTTATTCCCGCGGCGTTGGGAAAACAATTTGCAAAGATTGCAGGGGAGAAAAAAGCAGTTCTTTGCTATGAGGAAGATATCGTGGACGCTATCTGGACCGACAGACCACCACTTCCGAAAAATAGGGTTATTCTGTTGCCGGATAAGATAAGTGGAGAAACAGTACGGGATAAATTGAAAAAGGTACACTCGAAGATGAGAGAGCTTGGAGCCGATACCTTTGTACTTGGTAAATTAGATGATATCATGTGGTTATTTAATCTGCGTGGAAGTGATATTTCCTGTAATCCAGTGGCATTATCCTATGCAATTATTACCCTGAATGCATCAATGCTTTTTGTACAGGACGGGGTAATTACAAAAGAGCAGGCAGAGAGTCTTGGAGTACCACTGCAAATAAAGTCATATGGAGATATTACGCAGGTAATTCAAACACAAATGAAAGGAAAGCGGGTTTTAACGGATATTCGAAATATAAATTATACAATTTTTAATAAAATAGAAGAAAATAATAAGGTTATAGAAGAAAAGAATCCAACGGATTTGTTAAAAGCTATTAAAAACCCAATAGAGATTCAAAATATTCGTGAGACGTATCTGAAAGACAGTGTAGCTGTTACAAAATTTATTTACTGGGTAAAGAAAATTATTAGAAACAAAACAATCACAGAAGTAGAGGCAGCGGATTATCTGGATTCCTTACGACGACAAATCCCAGGTTTTTTGGATTTGTCATTTGAAACAATCAGCGCTTATAAAGAAAACGCAGCAATGATGCATTACACGGCAACACCTGCAAATACAAAGGTATTGGAACCGGAAGGCATGCTTCTTGTGGATTCGGGAGCACAGTATATGGGTGGAACAACGGATGTTACCAGAACCATTTGCCTGGGAGCGATTTCCTCAAAAGCAAAAATGCATTTTACCTACGTATGCATGGGAATGTTGAATTTATTAAATGCACGTTTTCTATATGGTTGTACCGGATGTAATCTGGATATTCTGGCTCGGGAGTTATTGTGGAGCATTGACACAGATTATAAATGTGGAACAGGGCATGGAATTGGTTATATTTTAAATGTACACGAAGGACCACAGAGTATTCGCTGGCATAGTGCTGCACAGGGAGATGACACTGCCTTTGAAGCAGGCATGCTTGTAAGCAATGAACCAGGAGTATATATAGAAGATGAATATGGAATCCGTATTGAAAATATTATGTTATGCCAAAAGGGAAATAAAAATAAAGACGGACAGTTTATGTATTTTGAACCGTTGACTTTTGTTCCAATCGATAGAGAAGCAATGGATATATCACTTATGACAAAGAAGGATATGGTACGATTCAATCAATATCATAAGGACGTGTATGAAAAGATAAGTCCATTTTTAGATGAGAAAGAGAGGATATGGCTGAAAGAAGCAACCCAACCATTTTAACTATAATAGTATAGAGAAAGAATTAATTTGAAAGTGAAAGAATCTGTTGAAAAGGTTATTTTATGAATATGTTAAATATTCATAAAATACGGAAAAAAGATGTAAGATAACTTGACTTTTAAGAAGTGTTTTGAGATAATATAGCAGATGTACTGGGAAATTAGTACAAGTTATGCGAAAAACCACAAATCGTTTTATGAGATGTGGTAAAAAATACACATTTAATTATTTTAAGGAGGATGTATTATATGTCAACAAAAGCAAATTATCCGATTTCAGAGATTGGCGCAGGAAAAGTTGGTTTTTCCAAAACACGTTCAATCATTGAAGCAGCTTTCTACGGAAATAACGTAGTAAAAGTAAATACTTTGAAAGAGGCTTATGAATTAGCGAAAAACTCTCCAGGAACTATCGTAACAGATATGCCAATTAAAGATGGTGAAACATTTGGTCTTGAATCAGATGCAAAGGTTCTTTTATTTAATGATGGTGCTGTAACAGGCCGTTACGCTGCAGCTCGTCGTATCAAAGGCGAACCAGGCGTAGATGCTGCTAAACTTGATAAAGTAACTATGGATGCTGTATATGAAGCACGCTGGAAAACAATGTATCATGCAGAATGTTTCGTAGGTCTTGACCCAGAATTTATGGTTAAAGCACATCTTCTTATTCCAGAAGGTGAAGAAAACATTCTTTACAACTGGATGATTAACTTCCAGTACATGTCAGATGAATATGTAAAAATGTACAAAAATTCTCAACCAATTGGTGGCGGAAATGAACCTGACATCTATATCTTCTCAGATCCACAGTGGATGCCTACCAATCATCCAGACGTTGACTTTAGCTGCTTAAGCGATCCACTTACACTTTGCTACTTTGACACAGCTCAAAACTGTGCATGTATCTTAGGTATGAGATATTTTGGAGAACATAAAAAAGGTACATTAACAATGGCTTGGGCTATTGCAAACAGAAATGGTTATGCTTCATGCCACGGCGGACAAAAAGAATATACATTAGAAGATGGTTCTAAATTCGTTGCATCTGTATACGGATTATCTGGATCAGGTAAATCTACATTAACACATGCAAAACATGGCGGAAAATATCCTGCAATTAAGGTTCTTCACGATGATGCTTTCATTATCAATTCTGATACATGTGCTTCTATTGCTTTAGAACCAACATACTTTGATAAAACAGCAGATTACCCAACTGGCTGTGCAGATAATGAATACTTATTATCAGCTCAGAACTGCTCTGCAACAGTAGACTGTGAAGGGAAAATTCAGTTAGTAACAGAAGATATCAGAAATGGTAATGGACGTGCAATTAAATCAAAATTATGGTCACCAAACCGTGTGGATAAGATTGATTCTCCAGTTAATGCAATTTTCTGGATTATGAAAGACCCTACATTCCCACCAGTTGTTAAATTAAGCGGTTCTGCTCTTGCATCAGTTATGGGTGCTACACTTGCTACAAAGACATCTACAGCAGAACGTGTTGCTGCTGGAACAGACTTAAATGCACTTCGTATTGTACCTTATGCTAACCCATTTAGAACATATCCATTAGTAAATGATTATGTGAAATTTAAAAAGTTAGTAGAAGAGAAAAATGTTGATTGCTACATCGTTAACACAGGTGATTTCATGGGTACAAAGGTAAAACCTGCTGATACATTAGGTATTATCGAAACAATCGTTGAGAAAAAAGCAAACTTTGAGCAATGGGGACCTTTCGAAGACATTCAGATTATGAATGAATGGTCAGGAAAAACAAACGATTTCACTCCAGACTTAAAGGATGCTGATTATGTAGCACAGTTAAAGAATGCAATGCAAAATCGTGTAGATGCTGTTGAAGGATTTGCAACGAAAAAAGAAGGATATGATAAACTTCCTGATGAAGCATTAGCAGCTCTTAAGAAAATTGTTGCTGAAGCTGCAGCACTTTAATTGCTATAATTAAATAATATTTTAAGAAGCATTATTCTTTTGAATAATGCTTCTTTTTGGCATATTTTATAATTCTAATTTTGCTGAAAGGGTTGTAAAAAGAGATACGATTGGATATAATGTAATTAACCTAAAGTGTTGACAATCTTGTTGTTTTGAACCTACAGTTACTTTAAACGGGATTCCTACATTGCCGAACGGATGTCAAGCCTTCATTGTGCAGAGGAAGACAGAAGCACGGTTGCGGTCACCCACCTAGCAGAAAGCTAGGAGTCAAAAGACAAGACCAGCATTTTGGGGATAAAGCTAAAATAATAAATTATTTTGGTAACACAAAAGAAAAAAGCAGCCTAGCGGCTGCTTTTTTACATAATAGAAGGAGGTATATGCGTAGAAATAAAAAAATAGTCTGTAAGTTTTTTTTGATTGTGATAGGGATTGTTCTTCTGCTACGTATAATATGGGGAAATGCTTCAGAGGAGAAGCAGAAAAATATAAGGGTGAAGGATATAAAGGATACAAAGTATATAAAAGATATAAATGAAAATACATACGCCTATGATGATACAGATAAAAACATAGAGCAAAAAGATGGGAAACAAAAAGAGGAAAACATTCGAGTAGTAATACGAACGTCTGATTATCAGGGGATTTATCACAAAGAAGTAAGAGTAAAAGTAAATCAGAACTGTAAAATTGTAAAAAATAAAAAAGAAGTCTGTTATACGACTGCGAAGGAAGAAATAATCGATGTAAATGATTTCAAATTAGCAATAAATGACCGGATAAAGATAAGTACGAGCGAAAATGTGGGTATTTATTTGCTGGATGTAAAACGGGAAGAGGAAATGCAGGCGTATAGGGGAAACATGGAAATTGAACGTAGAGAAGAAGGATATATAATCATCAATGAATTACCGTTGGAAGAATATTTATATGGAGTAATACCGAGCGAGATGCCAGCTTCTTTTTCGGAGGAAGCATTACGAGCACAGGCAATTTGTGCCAGAACCTATGCAAGGAAGGCAATGCAAAATAAGGCATGTGCGGAATATGATGCAGATGTCGATGATAGTACAGCCTTTCAAGTTTATCATAATATAGCTGAGCAGGAAACAACAACGAAAGCAGTTCGTGATACGCAGGGTATTGTTTTAATGGAAAATAATGTTCTCGCAGATGCACTTTATTATTCCACTTCCTGCGGATACAATTTGAATGAGGATAGAACAGAAGGGTTTTCAGATTATATATGTCATATAAATCAGGGGGATTTTGAATGCGAAGAACCCTGGTATCGGTGGTATGGAGAAATTGATAATATTGATTACAATGCACTTATGAGTTGCATCAGAGAATACTATCAGAGAATTCCAGAACAGATTTTGATGAAAGAAAAAACAAATTATTTTTTTCATAAAAAAGAGAATCGCTACATATGTGAAGAAATAAAAGATATTGGAATTTTAAAAAAAATCAGTATACTTTCCAGAGAGGAAAATGGCATCGTAAAGGAATTACTATTGGAAGGAAGTAAAAATACAATTAAGATTATTGGGGAGTATAATATTCGCTATATATTGGCAGATGGTGGCATAAAAATAGAAAAACAGGATGGAACGATAAGTGATTCCATGCATTTACTGCCAAGTGCATTTATACTCGTGGAACCGACTATAGACAAAAATGGTGTTGTGGGATATGCTATTACTGGTGGTGGATATGGGCATGGCACGGGAATGTCACAAAACGCTGCAAATAAAATGGCAGAGGATGGAATGAACTATAAAGATATCCTGATGTATTTTTATAAGAATGCAAGTATAGTGAATTTTGAACGGGAACCATAAAAAAGCAATAAGGTAAAGGAAATTTATATGTATCGTTTGTATCTTGTGATTAATGATTTTGCAAAAGAAGTTACTAAAAATAATATTAGTGCGTTGGCATCCAGTGCAGCGTATTTTATTTTCTTATCATTAATTCCAATCATAATGCTTATTTGTTCTATTGTACCTTATACTATAGTGACAGAAGCTGATTTGATGTATATATTGGGGCAATTATTACCAAATACAATTGCACCTTTGATTATAAATATTGTAGCAGAGGTTTATGATAAATCCCCCGGATTTATTTCAATTGCCGCCGTTATTACATTATGGTCCGCAGCAAAGGGAATACTGGCGATTGAGAGAGGAATTAATCTGGTCAATCGTGTGGAGGAAACCAGAAATTATATTGTGTTGAGATGCAAAGCAGCACTTTACACTATAATTATGCTTGTAGTTGTAGTCTTCTTTTTATTAGTTATGGTTTTCGGTAACGTCATTACACATACAATATTTGGTAAATATCCGGATTTATCGCATTTTTGGCAGTTTATGATGCACTTTAGGTTCCTTTATGGCTGGTTTTTTCTGGCACTTATCTTTACATTATTATATCTATGGTTGCCAAATAAAAAAATGAAGTTAAGAATGCAAATACCGGGTGCCATATTTAGTAGTATCATGTGGTCTGCATTTACCTGGGCATTTTCCATTTATGTAGAGCATTTTAACACGTTTAGTGTGTATGGCAGCTTGACAACGATTATTATTGTAATGCTGTGGCTTTATGTGTGTATGTTTATTTTTCTGATTGGAGCTGAAATTAACCAGTATTTTATGCCTTTTGTAAGATATCATATGCATGGAAAAATGAATCGAATGCAAAATGAGAAATGACGGTCCATCATAAATTGTAAAAAAGGGTTAGGAATTAGAAAAGGAAAAACAAAATAGGGTGCAGAGTATTGCAATACATAATATAAATAAGAAAAATCCAAAGAAAATTGGAAAAAACATTGACAAGGAGCGTAAACTTCAATAGAATAATTGATAGTGATAAATAAATATATAAAAACCATGAAGGTGCAAGTAGATTTACATTTTCTAGCAGAGAGAGGGAGTCACTGGCTGTAAGCTTCCTTAAGTTCAAATGTAAATTGAATTTCCCACTGGAGTTTCTTTTCCGAAGATTTATTTGCGTAGGATAAGACGTTTCACGCGTTAAGTGTTAAAGAGTCTATTGGCATATGTCTGGTAGGAATCTGGGTGGTACCGCGGAATAATATTCGTCCCTTGTGTTTACACAAGGGATTTTTTGATGTATAAGGACAAAATGTATAGTTTAACAGGAGAAAGGGATTCAAATGAAAGAAAAATTAGAAAAAATTAAAGCAGAAGCTTTAAAACAAATCGAAGCATCCAATGCGTTAGAAAAACTGAATGAAATTAAAGTAAATTATCTGGGTAAAAAAGGCGAACTGACAGCCGTTTTAAAAAGCATGAAGGATGTTGCACCGGAGGACAGACCGAAGGTAGGACAGTTAGTAAATGAAACACGCGGAGAAATCGAAAAGGTATTAGATGAAGCCATTAAAAAAATGGAAAAGATGAAACGTGAGTTACAAATGAAAGCAGAAACAATTGACGTTACACTTCCAGCTAAAAAGAATAATGTAGGCCATCGTCATCCGAATACAATAGCTCTGGAAGAAGTGGAACGAATCTTTATCGGTATGGGGTATGAAGTAGTAGAAGGCCCGGAAATCGAAACCGATTATTATAATTTTGAAGCTTTGAATATACCGGCAGACCATCCGGCGAAAGATGAGCAGGATACCTTCTACATTAATGAGGATTTCCTTCTTAGAACTCAGACATCTGGTACACAGGTACATGAGATGGAAAAAGGAAAGCTTCCGATTCGTATGCTGGCACCGGGCAGGGTATTTCGTTCCGATGAAGTAGATGCTACTCATTCCCCATCCTTCCACCAGATAGAGGGACTGGTAATTGACAAAACAATTACCTTTGCTGATTTGAAAGGTACCTTAGCAGAATTTGCAAAAGAATTATTCGGAGAAGAAACAAAAGTCAAGTTCAGACCACATCACTTTAACTTTACAGAACCAAGTGCTGAAATGGATGTTACCTGCTTCAAATGTGGTGGTTCCGGATGCCGTTTCTGTAAGGGCTCCGGCTGGATTGAAATCCTTGGCTGCGGCATGGTTCATCCAAATGTTCTCAAAATGAGCAACATTGATCCAGAAGAATATTCTGGATTTGCATTTGGCGTAGGTCTTGAACGTATTGCATTACTCAAATACGAAATCGATGACATGAGACTATTATACGAAAACGACAGCAGATTCCTAAAACAGTTTTAATTTATAAATTTCGTAGAAATTTTATGAATGGAACATTCATAATTTTGCGAAGCAAAATATAAATTTAACGAAAGAATGCGCAGCATTATTGAGTCTTGTATGATGCAAGAAAGTAGAAAGAAACAAGAATGCGCAGCATTATTGAGTCTTGTATGATGCAAGAAAGTAGAAAGAAACAAGAATGCGCAGCATTATTGAGTCTTGTATGATGCAAGAAAGTAGAAAGAAACAAGAATGCGCAGCATTATTGAGTCTTGTAATCAAATAAATGGAAGGAAATTAAAATTATGAATACAGCATTATCATGGATTAAAGCTTATGTACCTGAATTAGAATGTGGGGATCAGGAATATACCGATGCAATGACCCTGACAGGAACAAAAGTAGAAACATTTGAAAGATTGGATAAAAACTTAGAAAAAATATACGTAGGACAGATTATGTCTATTGAAAGGCATCCGGATGCAGATAAGCTAATCATCTGTCAGGTGAATTTAGGTACACAGAAATTACAAATCGTAACAGGTGCTTCAAATGTAAAAGTGGGAGATAAGGTACCGGTTGTAATCGACGGCGGTAAGGTGGCCGGCGGACATGACGGTGGTGCATTACCGGAAGAGGGTATTGTAATTAAAAATGGAAAGCTACGTGGCGTAGAATCCTTTGGAATGATGTGCTCGATTGAGGAGCTTGGCGCCAATCGGGATATGTATCCAAATGCACCGGAGGAAGGTATTTATATTTTCCCGGAAGAAACAGAAGTTGACGCAGATGCAGTTGACGCACTGGGACTTCGAGATACGGTATTTGAATATGAAATCACCTCAAACCGTGTAGACTGCTATAGTATCCTGGGGATAGCCAGAGAAGCAGCAGCTACCTTTGACAAACCATTTATTGCACCTGTGGTAACCGTAAAGGAAAACAATGAGAAAATTGAAGATTATATTTCTGTAGAAGTAAAAGACCAGGATCTGTGCAGCAGATATTGTGCAAGAGTTTGTACCAATATCAAGATTGCTCCATCTCCGGAATGGATGCAGAGAAGACTTGCAGCAAGTGGAATCAGACCGATTAATAATCTGGTAGACATTACAAATTATGTAATGGAAGAGTTTGGTCAGCCAATGCATGCGTTTGACCTGGATACGGTAGCAGGCAAAAAGATTATTGTAAGACGTGCCAAAGAAAATGAGGAATTTCAGACATTAGATGGACAAATGAGAAAACTGGATTCTGAAATTCTTATGATTTGTGATGCAGAAAAAGAAATCGGTATTGCCGGTATTATGGGTGGTGAGAATTCAAAGATTACAGATAATGTAAAAACGGTTATGTTTGAGGCCGCATGCTTTAATGGAGCGAATATCAGAAAATCAGCTAAGAGATTAGGACTTCGTACGGATGCTTCCGGTAAGTTTGAAAAAGGACTGGATCCTTATAATGCAGAAATTGCTATCAACAGAGCCTGTCAGTTGATTCAGGAATTAGGCTGTGGAGAAGTTGTAAGTGGTATGGTAGACGTTTCCATTTCTCTGAAAGAAAACACGCGCATTGCATTCAGACCTGATAGAATTAATCAGTTACTGGGTACGAATGTTTCTATAGAAGATATGCAGGCTATTTTTAAGAAAATTGAACTTGGATATGATGAGAAAACAAATGAATTAGTGATTCCTTCTTTCCGTCAGGACCTGGAAGGAATTGCAGATATTGCAGAGGAAGTTGCCAGATTTTATGGCTATGATAAGATTCCAACTACCTTACCAAATGGAGAAGCAACTACCGGCAAAATGCCTTTTAAACTTAGAATTGAAGAAAAAGCAAGAGATATTGCAGAATACTGTGGTTTCTCTCAAGGGTACTGCTATTCTTTTGAAAGCCCGAAAGTATATGATAAATTATTGCTGGATTCGGACGATGTATTACGAAATGCAATTGTTATTTCTAATCCACTGGGAGAAGATTTTTCAATTATGAGAACGATTTCCCTGAATGGTATGCTGACCTCAATTGCTACCAATTACAATCGTCGTAATAAATCAGTTCGTTTATATGAACTGGGAAATGTTTACCTTCCAAAGGCGTTACCTTTAAAGGAACTTCCGGACGAAAGAATGCAGTTTACTCTGGGGATGTATGGGGATGGAGACTTCTTTAGCATGAAGGGCGTAGTGGAAGAATTCTTTGAATGCGTTGGTATGACAAAGAAGGTAAATTATGATCCAAATGCCAATAAGAATTTCCTGCATCCGGGAAGACAGGCAAATATTATCTATGATGATGCAATTGTGGGTTATATGGGAGAAGTACACCCGGAAGTAGCAGATAATTATGGGATTGGTACGAAGGCATATGTGGCAGTACTGGATATGCCAAATATTATTTCATTCGCAACTTTTGAACGTAAATATGAAGGAATTGCAAAATATCCAGCAGTTACGCGTGATATCAGTATGGTAGTTCCTAAGCTTATTTTAGTAGGTGAAATTGAAAAGATTATTACACAGCGCGGCGGTAAAATTCTGGAAGATTACAAATTATTTGATATCTATGAAGGAGAGCAAATCAAAGAGGGCTTTAAGTCAGTTGCTTATTCCATTTCTTTTAGGGCAAAGGACAGAACACTGGAAGATAATGATGTAAATGCTGCAATGAAGAAAATTTTAAATGGTCTTGAAAGCATGGGTATTGAACTTAGACAGTAATTTTATCTATATAAAAATAGCTGCCAAGTTATAAAAATGGAACTTAAAAATCAGAAATATGGTGATACTAAACGGTATAGGGAAATTAAGTCCTTATACCGTTTGAATGTTTGAGAAAGGTATGGGTATTAATATGAAACAGGAAAATACATGGAATTTATACAATGAGAAGCAATTAAAAGAAGTAGATAAATTTGCCGTTTCCTATATGAATTTTTTAAATGAAGGAAAAACGGAACGTGAGTGTGTAGATGTAATTGTAAATGAAATAGAAAAAGATGGTTATCAGGAATTGGATAAGTTAATAAAGGAAAAAGGCACGCTGAAAGCAGGAGATAAGGTCTATGCAGTTTGCATGAACAAATCAGTTGCAATGTTTCATATCGGAAAAGAAGCAATGGAAAGTGGTATGAATATTTTAGGAGCACATATTGATTCTCCCAGACTGGACGTAAAACAAAATCCTTTGTATGAGGATAGTGGATTTGCGATGCTGGATACACATTACTATGGTGGAATTAAGAAATACCAATGGGTTACACTGCCGCTGGCAATCCATGGTGTAATTGTCAAAAAGGATGGAACTACCGTTATCGTAAATGTAGGAGAAAAGCATGATGACCCAGTATTTTTTATCTCTGATTTATTAATTCATCTGGCACAGGAGCAATTAGATAAAAAGGCATCAAAGGTAATTGAAGGAGAAGCACTTGATTTAATTATAGGAAGCAAACCGATTAAGTTTGAGGAAGCGGAAAAGCAAAGTGATTCTGACAATGACAGTAAGGGTGCAGCGAAGGACGCAGTAAAGAAAGGGATATTAGATATCTTAAAGGAACTTTATGATATAGAAGAAGATGATTTCTGCTCCGCAGAATTAGAGGTGGTTCCGGCCGGAAAAGCCAGAGAAGCAGGATTTGACAGAAGTATGATAATGGCATATGGACAGGATGACAGAGTATGCGCGTATACATCTCTGGCAGCGATTCTGGAGGCAAAGGCACCAAAAAGAACAGCTTGCTGCCTGCTGGTGGACAAAGAGGAAATTGGAAGTGTAGGAGCTACGGGTATGCAATCCAGATTTTTCGAAAATACGGTTGCGGAAATATTGGATAGAATGGGCGAATACAGTGAATTAAAGCTTCGCAGATGTCTGGCAAATTCTGCAATGCTGTCTTCGGATGTAACAGCCGCTTTTGACCCAACCTATGCGTCCTGTTTTGATAAAAAGAATGTGGCTTATTTTGGTCAGGGCATGGTATTTAATAAGTTTACCGGTTCCAGAGGAAAGTCTGGTTCCAACGATGCAAATGCAGAGTACGTAGCACAGATTCGTGATATTATGGATAAGGAACATGTGAATTTTCAAACCTCTGAATTGGGTAAAGTAGATTTGGGTGGTGGTGGAACGATTGCTTATATTTTAGCACTATATGGAATGCGTGTAATTGATTGCGGTGTTGCGGTGCTGAGTATGCATTCCCCATGGGAAGTAACCAGCAAGGTAGATGTATTTGAAACGAAAAGAGGCTATTCTGCATTTTTGGAAAAAGCTTTTTAACAGAATTATACAAATGAAGAATTTAGTAAAAAGAATAGTACGAGAGGCATAGATATTATTATGGAAAGTATGAAAACATCTGATTTTTATTTTGATTTACCACAGGAATTAATAGCCCAGGATCCTTTAGAGGATCGTTCAAGTTCCCGCCTGCTTGCTTTAAATAAAAATACAGGAACGATAAAACACCACCATTTTAGAGAAGTAATGCAATATCTGAATCCCGGTGATTGTCTGGTACTGAATGATACGAAGGTTATCCCAGCCAGACTAATCGGTGTGAAAGTGGATACCGGTGCACATGTAGAACTTCTTCTGTTAAAAAGAAGAGAAAATGATATTTGGGAGTCCCTTGTGAAGCCAGGGAAAAAAGCAAAGCCGGGTACTAAATTAAGCTTCGGAGACGGGCTATTGACAGCAGAAGTGTTGGAAACCGTAGAAGAAGGGAATCGTCTTATCCAGTTTTCCTATGAAGGAATATTTGAAGAGGTGTTAGATAAATTAGGTGAAATGCCACTTCCGCCATATATTACGCATAAATTGCAGGATAAGAACAGATACCAAACGGTGTATGCAAAATACGAAGGAAGTGCAGCCGCACCAACAGCAGGACTTCACTTTACCAGAGAACTATTACAGGAAATAGAGAAAAAGGGTGTTTCATTAGCCTATGTTACCTTGCATGTGGGATTAGGCACTTTTCGTCCGGTAAAGGTGGATAATGTACTGGAGCATCATATGCATTCGGAATATTATCAGGTATCACAGGAGGCCGCTGATAAAATCAATCATGCTAAAGATACTGGACACCGTGTAATCTGCGTAGGAACTACAAGCTGCCGTACCATCGAAAGTGCTGCAGATGAAAATGGAAGATTGCAGGAGTGTTGTGATAATACAGAAATTTTCATCTATCCAGGTTATAAATTCAAGATTTTAGATGGATTAATTACCAACTTTCATTTGCCGGAGTCGACGCTTGTAATGCTTGTATCTGCGTTAGCCGGAAAGGAACAGGTATTACATGCTTATGAGGAAGCGATTAAAGAAAAATACAGATTCTTTTCTTTTGGTGATGCCATGATAATCGTTGACAATGTGGAAGAATAATTATAAACTTAATATATACACGTTTAGTGGGGAAGCGCGAAAGGGGATATTATGGTGGAAGACAGAAGAAAAACAAAGCGACTTGATTTGGAATCATCACTTGTCATGAAACGATTAGATGGACAGGGCGAAGATGAAATTAGTATAAATGTAATTGATGTGTCAAAAAGGGGCATAGGCTTTACCTGCGATCAGCCATTACAAATTGGAGCACTTTATGAAGGTCACTTAACCATTTGGACCAAGGAAGTAATCAGTACTTTTATTGAGATTGTACGAATTGAAAAGACAGATAGTACTTTTATCTATGGTGGTACATTTGTAGGTATGCCTGAACAGGAAGCTTGTAGAATTGCAATCTACGACGTTGTTCATACCATTGTGGATGGTAAATAAAGGGATATACTAATTATTTTATAAAAAGTGGACTTAGCGGACAGAACATTTAATTTATATATAGAAAATGTTTTGTTCCATAAGTCCACTTTTTTGTATAGGCTCATAACTGCTTACCAGCAACGGTTCATATTTAGCACGTGAGTGAATGCAGGTCGTTATAGAAATTTGGATAGGAGATACGGACACATTCAGCCCCCAGAATTTGGGTTATGCCGGTTGCATTTAAAGCAGCGATTGCAAAAGACATAGCGATACGGTGATCCAGCTCACTGTCAATGACTGCACCCAGAAGTGGAAACCCACCCTGAATAATCATTCCATCGGGCGTACCAGTAATATTTGCACCCATGGCACGTAAGTTTTCAACCATGACATCAATACGATTTGATTCCTTTACTTTTAATTCCGCCGCATCTTTAATGGTGGTCGTTCCAGAAGCAAAAGCTGCCATTACGGAAATGATGGGAATTTCGTCAATTAAGGTTGGGATAATACTTCCTTCGATGGTAATACCATGTAAATCACTGGAACGAATTAAGATATCCGCAGTGGATTCACCATTTTCTGTATTTGCATTTAAATAAGTGATATTTCCACCCATGACTTCTGCAACTCTTAAAATACCATTTCTGGTAGGATTGATACCCACATTTTTAAGTAAGATTTCTGAATTTGGAGTAATCAGACCAGCAGCAATGAAATAGGCTGCAGATGAAATATCACCAGGTACTACGATTTTCTGTCCTGTTAAGGCAGGCAGAGGCTGAATAGTAGCGGTAGTGTCGATAGTGGATACTTCTGCACCAAAGAAATTCAACATGATTTCGGAATGGTTTCGACTGATATACGGCTCCGTAACACTGGTTGGTGCATTCGCATAAAGACCAGCAAGAAGAATTGCAGACTTTACCTGTGCCGATGCAACCTTTGACTGATAATGCATACCATTCAATTTGGAACCCGTTATTCGCAGGGGCGCACAGTCATTTCCTTTCAGGCTCTCGATAGAAGCTCCCATAAGAGATAAAGGTTCGATAATACGTTTCATAGGACGTTTTTGTATAGAGGCATCTCCAGTTAAAGTGACATCGAAGTCCTGTGCCGCTAAAATGCCGGAAATAAGTCTGGTAGTAGTTCCGCTGTTACCGGCGTCCAGAGTAGTAGAAGGCGCTTTCAGACCATGAAGTCCTTTTCCCTGTATTATGATTTTTTGGTCAGAAATATCTATTTCAATGCCTAATTTACGAAAACAATCTATCGTGGAAAGACAATCAGCACCCTGTAGAAAGTTTGTCACTTCAGTAATGCCTTGGGAAATGGAACCAAACATAACGGCGCGGTGTGAGATAGACTTGTCGCCGGGTATTTTCAATTCTCCTTTTAAAGAATGCACTTTTGTGAATTGCATAAAGTATTGTCCTCCGTTACTTTTTAAATATTTTATAGTTGTGTTTTTGAAGTGTGATGATTGCCTGCTGTAAAGATTCCTCATCATTGAAATCAATCCGAAGGGCACCTTCTTCGAATTCCCGGTTATTGATAATTCCAATATTACGTATATTTATCTGATGGGAAGCCAGTATGGTGGCAATGGTGGCGATTACGCCAGTTACATCAGGAATATCCACATAAAGAGAAAAAATACGTTTAATTGGACCACGAGAAGCTTCCACAAAGGAATCACGGTAGTTTCGGGCAGAATCAAAAAGAGCAAAAAGTGCATCTGCATCTTTGGTCTGAACCTCGATATTTATTTTTTGAAGGGAAGAAATGTATTTTTCTAATAAAGAGTGTATATGAGTTCCGTTTTCCAGACTGATTTGCTGCCACATCGTAGAGGAGGAAGAGGCAATGCGCGTGATGTCCTTGAATCCACCGGCAGCAATCATTTTCATAATGCCCTCTCTATTATCGGAAGCCTGTACCAGATTCACAAGGGAGGCGGCTATGATATGCGGCAGATGACTGACAGCAGCAGTTACATAGTCGTGTTCTTTGCAATCAAGAATAAGCGGAATAGCACCCAGCTTTGTTACCAAATCTTTATAGCTATTAACAGAAGCTTCTGGAACACTGTCCGTTGGGGTCAGGATATAATATGTGTTTTCGATAAGTCGGTCACTGGCATTTGCAAATCCTGTTTTTTCGCTTCCTGCCATAGGATGTCCACCGATAAAACAATGTTCCAGTTGCAATTGGCGTATCTGTTCGTGAATATTTGTTTTTACACTGCCCACATCCGTTAAGATACAGTCAGCAGATAGATAATCACGGACGAATAATAAATTCTGGTCATTAAAAGAAACCGGTGCACATAAAAAAAGAAAATCACAGGCTGTAAAAGTTTTGTCAATCTGAGGACTTATGATATCAATAACCCCTTCCTCTTTGGCAGAAGAAAGGGTATCCTGATTAATGTCATACGCAATAATGGTTGCGTTATTTTGAAACACTCGTTTGATAGACTTTGCAATAGAACCACCAATTAAGCCTAATCCAATAAATCCAAAGCATGTTTTATTCTTAGCTGTCTGTGTCATAATTTCTCCATGAAATGCAGATACAAATTTGCATTTATAATAATTTTATATATAGAAAAGCAGTTTTTCAGACTAAAATTTACGTCCAACCAAATCTGCAAAAGGATGTAGTTCTTTACATAACTGGTTAAATCTCTTAAAGGTTAAGGATTGAGGCCCATCAGAGAGGGCGTTGGCAGGGTCATTATGGACCTCAATCATGAGTCCGTCTGCACCACAGGCTACGGCGGCTTTTGCCATAGATGGTACGTATTTATAGGAACCGGTGGAGTGAGATGGGTCCACAATAACCGGCAAATGCGTTTTCTCCTTCAAAACAGGAACTGCACTAATGTCAAGGGTGTTACGAGTGGCTGTTTCATAGGTACGAATACCTCTTTCACATAATACTACATTTGGATTGCCCTCTGCAATGATATATTCAGCAGCATTTAACCATTCATCGATGGTTGCACACAAACCGCGTTTCAACAAAACAGGAAGACCGGACTTGCCGGCTTCTTTTAATAAGTAGAAGTTTTGCATATTGCGGGCACCGATTTGTATCATATCTACATATTTAACAGCGGCGTTAATGGCATCCAGACTAACTACCTCACATATGGTAGAAAGACCGGTTTCTGCTTTGGCCTCCTGCATGTAGCGGAGTCCTTCCTCTTCTAATCCCTGGAATGCATATGGAGAGGTTCTAGGCTTATAAGCACCGCCACGCAGAATGTTTGCACCGCCTGCAAGGGCAGCATGGGCAATGCTTAATAATTGTTGTTCTGTTTCAACGGCACATGGACCTGCCATAATGGTAAGGTTGTTGGATCCGATTTCAGTATTGCCTACTTTAATAATAGATGGTTCCGGATGAAATTGCTTATTTGTTAATTTATAGCTTTCTGTAACAGGTACAATTTTCTGAACATCTTTATAACTCATGATACTGTCTTGGGAAAGCTTGGTTTTATCACCAACCACACCTATGATTGTGACTTCAGTGCCCTCTGAAAGATGAGCCTGCAATCCTTTTCCTTCAATGTAATTTGTTATGGCATTTACACTTTCTTTTGCCGCATTTGGTTTCATTACGATAATCATTTTATTTTCCTCCGTGGATATAAATATATGAGTTGAATAAGTAGGTATTCAACAGTATTATGCTGATGTGATATAGTTTAATCATTACAACAAAGATAATATAGCACTTTAAAGTGCGAAAGTCAACATATAATGTATTGTATTTTATAAAGCGCATCCTTGAAATAAATACCATAATATGGTATAAACAACAGGGAGTTCTCACAAAGGTGCAGATTAAGAGAAAGGCATAGATTATATTATGAAGAAATTAGTATTTAAATGGATAAAAACAATGGCAGCGGTTGGCTTATGTGTAGTATGTATTTCTATTTCAGCTATGGCAGCGGAACCAAATATAGATATAAGTACGGTAGATCCGGCATGGATGAATCAACAGTTGGTGCTGACAGTAGATGGTGCAGCATGGGCATTAGGGGTAAATACACTGGCAGATACCACTTCTCTGGATATCTTCTTAAATGGTATTAACACACAGTTAGCGGCACAGGTTTATGAGGTTCCGGACACAAACGGAAATGTACAGAAGCTTTACTACCAGCTGAATGATGATTTTAGAACATGGCTGATTAGCGGTCTACAGGCGAGACTGGCACAGAATACAGATATTTCTACTATTACGGTCAATCTTATGGAAAACCATCTAAAGATTGTAAATGTGAATACAGGGCTAAATCTGACAGGATACCTTCAGGTGGGGGGATGCGAAACGAGCTATGAAGGAAGTTCTAAAAACCGTTGTAACAATGTGGAAATAGCAACGGCACGTTTTAACAATTTTGTAGTGGAACCTGGAATGGTAGTATCTGTCAGCAATACGATACTTTCCCGTACCAGAGCAAATGGATATTTAGAGGCAGGTGCTTACGAAAATGGAGAAACAGTACCAGCGGTTGGCGGTGGAATCTGCCAGGTATCCTCAACTATTTATAATGCGGTTATGAATGCAGGGCTTACCGTTATTGAAAGACATCCTCACAGCATGCCGGTTCATTATTTGCCATTGGGCCAGGATGCTGTGATTTCAGAGGGTGCCATGGATATGCAGTTTCGAAATGATTATAATACACCGGTTGTAATACAGACGAAGACAGCAGACCATAAGCTTACCGTACTGATCTATGTAAATGCGGAATCTTTGCAAGGCAGAAGCTATAAATTCTGGTCAGAAAAGACCAGCTCCTTATCAGCAACTTCCTATCTTACAACTTATATAAATGGAGTAGAAGCACAAACAGTAAAGGTGGCAAATTCAAAGTATAAACCGCATAATTAAAACAAAATAAGCAGATAACTAAATGCCACTCTGAAAAGAGTGGTATTTTTGTGCAAAACATTCACAAATACTTGTAAAATACAATATAATTTAGTAAAATATACACATGGATAATTGACTCGGGGAAATAAATAATACAAAATGTGTCAAAACATCTAAATAATTGCATAAAGTGGAGGAAATTGATATGAATGTTTACACAACGGATAAGATTCGGAATGTTGTTTTGCTCGGGCATGGTGGCTGCGGAAAGACTAGTTTAGTTGAAGCGATGGCATATATGTCTGGTCTCACGTCAAGACTTGGTAAAGTTACAGATGGTAATACGATTAGTGATTATGGCAAAGAAGAACAGTTGAGAAAATTTTCGATTAGTACCTCCATTGTACCGATTGAGTGGGAAGGTGTAAAAATCAATATTTTAGATACACCGGGTTTCTTTGATTTTGTAGGAGAAGTGGAAGAAGCAGTTAGTGCAGCGGATGCTGCGATTATTGTTGTATCTGGAAAAGCAGGCGTAGAGGTTGGCACACAGAAAGCCTGGGATATTTGTGAAAAATATAAATTACCAAGAATGATATTTGTTACAGAAATGGATGTGGATAATGCATCTTACCGACAGGTTATTGAAGATATGACCAATCTGTATGGCAAACGTATGGCACCTTTCCATCTTCCAATCAGAGAGAATGAAAAGTTTGTGGGATACATAAATGTAATACAGGAAAAAGGATTTCGATGGGTAGGTAAGGAAGTAGAAGAATGTGAAATACCGGAATACAACAAAGCGAATCTGCAGTTATGCCGCGATACTTTGATGGAAGCAGTAGCGGAAACAAGTGAAGAAATGATGGACCGCTATTTTTCTGGAGAGACATTTTCGGAAGCAGAGTTACGTTCTGCATTAAGAGTGAATGTAAATGATGGAAGCGTCGTACCGATGCTGGTGGGTTCCAATATTTTAATGCAGGGTGTATATACCCTGCTGGATGACATTGTGAAATATATGCCAAGTCCGGAAAACAGAGAACTAGTGGGCGTCAACATGAAGACCAATGAAATTTTTGAGGCAAATTACGATTTTTCAAAGGCAAAATCAGCCTATGTATTTAAGACAATCGTAGACCCGTTTATCGGAAAATATTCTTTGATAAAGATTTGCTCTGGTGTATTCAAACAGGATGATGTCATTTACAATCAGGATAAAGATGTAGAAGAAAAGATTAATAAATTATATGTATTGCAGGGTAATAAGCCGATTGAGGTAAAAGAACTGCATGCAGGAGATATTGGTGCTCTTGCAAAATTAACCGCAGCTAGAACCGGAAATACCTTATCGACAAAAGCGGCAACGATTCAATATGGAAAGACCGAAATATCAGTACCATATACAAGTATGCGTTATAAAGCAAAGAATAAGGCAGATATTGATAAGATTTCACAATCGTTACAAAAGCTGACCCATGAAGACCAGACATTAAAAGTAGTAAGTGATGCTGAAAACAGACAATCCCTGTTGTTTGGAATGGGAGACCAGCATCTGGAGATTATCAGCAGCCGGTTAAAAAATGAATACAATGTAGAAATCGAATTATCAAAACCAAAGGTTGCTTTCCGTGAAACAATTAAGAAAACTTCGGATGTTGAGTCTAAATTTAAAAAACAATCCGGTGGACATGGACAGTATGGTCATGTAAAAATGCGCTTTGAACCATCCGGCAATTTGGAGGAGCCGTATGAATTTACCCAGGAAGTAGTAGGAGGTGCTGTACCAAAGAACTTCTTCCCGGCCGTGGATAAAGGAATGGCGGAGTCCGTGGTAAAGGGACCTTTAGCAGCGTATCCGGTAGTGGGTGTGAGAGGAATTTTGTACGATGGTTCTTACCATCCGGTAGATTCCTCGGAACAGGCATTTAGGATGGCAACAATACAGGCCTTTAAGAAAGGATTTATGGAAGCAAGCCCTATTTTGTTAGAGCCGATTGCCACGATTAAGGTAACGGTTCCAGATAAGTATACCGGTGATGTGATGGGAGACTTGAATAAACGCCGCGGCCGTGTTTTGGGTATGAATCCAGTTGGTAATGGAAAGCAGACCATAGAAGCAGATATACCGATGTCGGGTTTATATGGATACTGTACCACGCTTCGCTCCCTGACCGGAGGCTGTGGAACGTACGAATACCAATTTAACCGTTATGAACAGGCACCATCGGATATTCAGGAGAAAGAAGTGACAGCAAGAGCAAATAAGGTTGCTGAGGCAAATGAAGAATAGGGAGATAGTTTCATAAAAATTTAATTTGAATAGGGCCTCTCAATGTGTTAGGATTTAAGAATATATTACAATTCATTTGGCAAAATATGAATTGAGATAACACACGGGGAGGTTCTTTTATATGAAAAAGACAAAGCGTAACATTGGAATAGCGGTATTGGTACTTATCGTTGCATTTATCTATTATTATGTGACATTACCGGCAATCAATATACATGCATCCGGATTTTGGTCGTTCTTATTATTTGCATTGGTAATTATTATTGCAGTCGTTGCAATACACGGGATGGTAAAGCCGGGGCATGCTATAGAAAATAATACAATTAATCTTGACTTTAAGAATTTAAAGCTATCCAAAAAATTAAAATTTCTAATAGGCATTTTTATTGCACTGGTTGTGGTATATATCGTGGGAAGTATACTATCCTCCCCTTTTATTAATGCCAAAAAGTATCAAAGTTTGCTGACGATTGAAGAACGTAACTTTACAGATGATATCAAAGAGGTTGATTTCAATACGATACCTTTATTAGACAAGGATTCTGCAGCACTTCTGGGAAACCGCAAGATGGGCAGTATGGTGGATATGGTATCCCAGTTTGAAGTAAGCAATACCTATGCACAGATTAATTATAAGGATATTCCGGTTCGTGTGGCACCACTTGTATATGCAAGTCCAATCAAATGGTTAACAAACCAAAGTGAAGGTATTCCTGCATATATTATGATTGATATGACAAACCAGAATACAGAGTGCGTGAAACTGGAGCAGGGAATTAAATATTCAAAAGCAGAGTATCTGAATCGGAATCTGTACAGGCATTTACGTTTTAACTATCCAACGTATATTTTTGATGAACAGATTTCTTTTGAAATAGGAGACGATGATATCCCATACTGGATATGTCCTGTGAAAAAGTTTAATATTGGACTCTTTGGCGGACAGACCATTGGCAATGTAGTTATCTGTAATGCAATTACAGGGGAATGTAAGGATTATGCAGTTGAAGACGTCCCACAATGGGTGGATAAAGTTTACTCGGCAGAATTACTGGTACAGTTGTATGATTATTCAGGATTGTTGAAACACGGTTATTGGAACAGTGTATTAGGACAGAAAGACTGTCTGCAATCTACCAACGGATACAATTATATTGCATTGGAAGATGATGTATGGGTATATTCCGGTATAACATCAGTGAGTGGTGACCAGTCCAACGTCGGATTTGTATTGATGAATCAACGAACCATGGAAACCAGATATTATAAGGTGGAGGGAGCTATTGAGGACTCTGCTATGTCTTCTGCGGAAGGACAGGTACAAAATCTTGGCTACCAGTCAACGTTCCCGTTACTACTGAATATAGCAAATGAGCCAACGTATTTTATGGCATTGAAAGATGATGCAGGGCTTGTTAAAAAATATGCAATGGTAAATGTACAAAAGTATCAATGGGTTGCCATTGGTGATACAGTAAAAGAATGCGAAAAACAGTATGTACAATTATTAAATACCAATGGCATTATAAGTGAAAGTGCTGGTGAAGTGAAGACGATTACTGGTGAGATAACGAGTCTGGCACCAATTGTAATAGAAGGAACCACACATTACTATATATGCATGAAAAATTCCGAAGATATCTTTAATATTGATATGAGCAATGCGGATTTAATTGAAATTGTGAAGTATCACGAAGGAGATATGATAACCTTAGGATATAATAACGATGATTTGACAGTGAGTACGGTTGTAAAGATTGGAAAATAAAATGTAAATAGTAATTACAGGGATTTTGTAATGATGCAGGGATTACAGATAAACGGAGGGATTGCTATGGATGATAGACATGAGGGAGAAATTCAAAAGTTAAGTCAGGAAGAAATGAAGAAAATACTTAAGGAAACCAGAGGAAAACTGGCAACACAACAACAGATTATCAAAGAAAAAAAGCTACCGGTTCTTGTATTGGTAGAGGGCTGGGGTGCTGCTGGAAAAGGAACCTTAATCAGTTATCTGATTCGGGATTTGGACCCTAGGTTTTTCCAGGTAATTCCTACGAAACCACCTACTAAGGAAGAAAAAAGAAAACCATTTCTATGTCGCCATATGCAAAACATTCCGGAAGCGGGTCAATTTGTATTTTTAGATGCTGGCTGGATGGAAGAAACGGTATGCGACGTGATTGATGGTAAGTGCAAAGGGAAAGAGTTGAAAAAACGTCTGGAAGACATCAACATTTTTGAACGTCAATTGGTGGATAACGGATATCTGGTATTAAAAATCTTCGTAGATGTGCCAAAAGATATTCAAAAGGAACGTATACAAAGGCTTCTTGCGGATGAAGATACCAAATGGCGTGTAGGAAAACGCGACTTGGAACAGGTAGAAGAACGGAAAAAATATGAAAAAGCATATGGGCATTTTATAGCAGAAACAAATACCCCAAAAGCACCATGGCATGTGATTGACAGTGGTGAAAAGGGACTGGTAGAATTACAGGTATGTCATCTCTTGGTTGAGAGCATTGACAAAGCAATTAAGGCGAAAGAAGTACCAGTAGAGATCCCAGAGAACAGATTCAGTATCATTCCGATGCCAAAGCTTTCCCATGTGTCTTTAGACGGTACGATTACTCAGGAAGAATACGAGATACAACTAAAAGCTGCACAAAAGAAATTAAAGAAACTTCATAATAAGATTTATAACAAGGGAATACCGGTTATCATTGCCTATGAAGGTTGGGATGCTGCAGGTAAGGGTGGTAATATCAAACGTCTTACCAGTGCATTGGATGCCAGAGGATTTCAGGTACACCCAATTGCATCTCCGGATGTGCATGAGAAAAACAGACATTTTCTATGGCGATTCTGGACAAGATTACCGAAGACCGGTCATGTGGCAATTTTTGATCGCACCTGGTACGGGCGCGTTATGGTAGAACGTCTGGAGGGATTTTGTAGTGAAAATGATTGGCAGAGGGCGTATAACGAAATAAATGAATTTGAAAAAAATCTCACGGACTGGGGTGCAGTAGTCGTGAAATTCTGGATTCACATTGATAAGGAAACACAGTTGAAACGTTTCCATGAGCGGGAAGCAACCCCTGAGAAACGTTGGAAAATCACAGAGGAAGACTGGCGCAATCGCGAAAAATGGGACGACTATGAGATGGCGGTAGATGAAATACTGGAAAAGACCAGCACGGAATTTGCACCTTGGCATGTAATACAGTCCAATGACAAGTACTTTGCCAGAATCCAGGCAATCAATATTGTTATAGAAGCAATCGAAAGTAAATTGGAAACTTTGAAATAAAAAGTCTGGGTAGAATCATACTTTTCCAATATACCTTGACAAAAATCAGAAAGATAGGTAGAATAATCACTAGTCTTAAGGATTTTAAGGCAAAAAACAGGATATAAGGAAATACATGGAAGAGGATTAGTAGGAGTGTAACAATGCAGAGAGCTGTCGGCTGGTGCAAGACAGTATGCCAAACTTTGAACTCACCTTGGAGTACCTTTATAGAACACATTTTTAATGTGATTAACAGAGAAAAATGTCAGTAGATAAAGGCGGGAATTCCCGTTATAGAATTATGAGTGTGCAGGCGGGACTACAGAGTCCAAATGCAAATTAGAGTGGTAACGCGGATACAATTCGTCTCTATTAATATAATAGATGGGACGAGTTTATCCGTGTTTTTTATGTAATAGGATATACAAAAAAGAAAATGGAGGAACTTTGTAATGGCTATACCATACAATCACAGAGAAATCGAACAAAAATGGCGCGCAGAATGGGAGAAAAATCCTGTTAATGTGGACGACGGAAAAAAAGAAAAATACTATTGTCTGGATATGTTTCCTTATCCATCTGGAAACGGACTTCATGTAGGACATTGGAGAGGCTATGTTATTTCTGATGTTTGGAGCCGTTATAAATTATTAAACGGATATTATATCATTCATCCAATGGGCTGGGATGCTTTTGGACTTCCAGCAGAAAATTATGCAATTAAAATGGGCGTACACCCTGCTATTTCCACAGCAGAAAATGTAGCTAATATTAAAAGACAAATCAATGAAATCGCTGCCTTATATGATTGGGACAGAGAAGTTAATACAACAGACCCGAACTTCTATAAATGGACACAATGGATATTTGTAAAAATGTTCAAGGAAGGTTTGGCTTACGAGAAGGAAATGCCAATCAACTGGTGTCCTTCCTGTAAAACAGGTCTTGCAAACGAAGAAGTAGTAGACGGTAAATGTGAGCGTTGTGGTTCGGAAGTAACAAAGAAAAACCTGAAACAATGGATGCTGCGTATTACTAAATATGCCGATCGATTATTAGCTGACCTTGACAAATTAGACTGGCCGGAAAAAGTAAAGAAAATGCAGACCGAATGGATTGGAAAATCACATGGCGCAGAAGTGGATTTTGCAATAGAAGGTCGTGATGAGAAGATTACAGTTTATACTACCAGACCAGACACCTTACATGGTGCAACCTTTATGGTACTTGCACCGGAGCATGCATTGGCAGCAAGCCTGTCTAATACAGAAACGAAAGAAGATGTAGACAAATATATCCTTGATTCTTCCATGAAATCCAATGTAGACCGATTACAGGGAAAAGAAAAAACAGGTGTTTTTACTGGCACATATGCTATTAATCCATTAAACGGAGCAAAAGTTCCAATCTGGCTTTCTGATTATGTACTTGCTGATTATGGTACTGGTGCAATTATGTGTGTACCTGCACATGATGACAGAGATTTTGAATTTGCAACGAAATTCAATATTCCGATTATTCAGGTTATTGCAAAAGACGGAAAAGAAATTGAAAATATGACAGAAGCATATACTGCAGCTTCCGGAACTATGATCAACTCCGGCGAATGGAATGGCATGCAGTCATCTGTATTGAAAGCAGAGGCACCAAAAATAATTGAAAAAATGGGCTTTGGTCGTGAAACGACTAATTACAAATTACGTGACTGGGTATTCTCCAGACAACGCTATTGGGGAGAACCAATTCCAATTGTACATTGTCCAAAATGTGGCTGTGTACCGGTTCCGGAAGAACAGTTACCATTATTGCTGCCAGAAGTTGAGAAATACGAGCCAACCGGTACTGGCGAGTCACCGCTTGCCGATATTACCGAATGGGTCAATACGACTTGTCCATGTTGTGGAGCCCCTGCAAAACGTGAAACCAATACAATGCCTCAATGGGCCGGTTCTTCCTGGTATTTCTTACGTTATGTAGACAGTCACAATGATAAAGAATTAGTAAACAGAGAAGTAGCTGATAAATTATTGCCGGTAGATATGTACATCGGCGGTGTAGAGCATGCCGTACTTCACTTATTATATTCCAGATTTTATACCAAATTCTTAAATGATATTGGTGTTGTTGATTTTGATGAACCATTTAAAAAATTATTTAATCAGGGTATGATTACCGGTAAGAATGGTATTAAGATGAGTAAATCGAAAGGAAATGTGGTTTCTCCAGATGATTTAGTGAGAGATTATGGTTGTGATTCACTCAGACTTTATGAATTATTTGTAGGACCGCCAGATCTGGATTCCGAATGGGATGACCGTGGAATCGATGGCGTTTACCGTTTCCTGAATCGATTCTGGACTCTGGTTATGGATAACAAGGACAAGGCAGTAATTGCGACACCTGAGATGATTCGTCTTCGTCACAAATTAACCTATGATATTACGACACGTTTAAATAATTTCAACTTAAATACGGTTGTATCTGGATTCATGGAATACAATAATAAATTCATTGAGATGGCGAAAAATGGTGGTATCGATAAAGAAACACTGGAAACCATGACGATATTGCTTGCTCCATTTGTACCACATGTGAGTGAAGAACTTTGGAGAGAGATGGGACACACGGATTCTGTATTTACAGCCGGATGGCCGGAAGCAGATGAAGATGCTATGGTGGAAACGGAAAAGGAAGTGGCTGTTCAAATCAATGGTAAGACAAAAGCAGTTATCAAGGTAGCTGCAGATATTGATAAAGATGCCGCAATTGCAGCAGGTAAAGAAGCGATTGCAGATAAAATTACGGGCAATGTAATAAAGGAAATCTATGTACCTGGCAGAATTATTAATATTGTTATGAAATAGAATAGAGTATAATAAAAAACCTTCATTTACAAATAATAGACAAAAACCTATTATACGTGTAAATGGAGGCTTTTATTTTAGGCTTTTTTTTCTTTAAACATACGAAGTACCTGATCCATTTTTTGTATTTCCTTAGGAGTACTTTGCCGTTTTAATACATCAATAATGCGTGTGACTTCATCTTCCGTGAAATGTATGTGTTCTTTTTTTGCACGTGTGGCAATTGCTAAAAAGAAGGGAAGCCGTTCTTTTTCGGTTAAAATATTACTTTCATAAAATAATTTTTGTAAAAAATCCAGTTTGTTTTGTTCAATATCTGTAAGGGATTCATCTTTCATCCAATCTAATTGACTCATTTTATGGTAATCCTTTCTGTGCTATGTATTGTTATCATCGGCAGGGGAACCTTGAAACATTTCAAACATCGCCTGCTGTTCTGGTGTAAGCATATTTTTCAATAACATGGAGAAGTCCATGCCGGAACCATCGGTATGAGAAGTGGTTCCGTCCTCAGAATCACTTGATTGCTGAAAACCAAAGGGTGAACTATCTGAAAATAAATCTTTGTATTTTTGCATTTCCTGAAACATTTTCATTGTATTCATCGTGTCGCCGAGCTGTGTGAGTTTTTTCTTTTCGGAATCTGTACAATAGGGCTGCAATTCCTGAATTATAGTTGAAATATCCAAGGGCCCCTTTTCTTCTGCTGCAGTGCAGATGTTTATTTGATGTTTAGTCTTTTCCGCAAAGGCAATGGTGTACTGCAGTTCCATATATTTAATCATAATGGCAAATTGATTTCTTTGTTCCCTGGATAAATGTGGAAGGAGAACCTTTAGCATTTGAATATGGTTTGTGGTATATAAGGTATCAAATGCAAGTACATTATCAGAATCGTTTTGTGACAAGGCCTTTTCCTTCCTATATATCTTTTTAAATACTATGAATCAGGGGCTGTGTTTATTCGTCGAATCTATTTTCACAAATAGGAAATAGGCTCTTGCGAGAGCCTATTTCGGTAAAATCATGTAGTGGTGCATCATTTACAACAAAGAATCTAGAAGATAGAATTTCCATTACCACAGCAGCAGGATAAGATAAGAATCAAGAAGATAATACCTTCACAGCCGTTATTGCCACAGTCATGGTCGCATCCGCCACCGCATCCGCCGCAGCCCATGCCGCCGCCACCGTTGCCGTTGCATAAGCATAATAAAATGATAATCCAAAGAATTCCGCCACATCCATTGTCGTGATTACAAGATGGTCTTTCGTTACATCCACATTGAGAAGCTGATAAATCGCTCATTTATTTCCTCCAAAGAGTTGTATATGCTTTATCTTATGGGCAAAGCTTGTCAAGGTTACCTAAAATTAAAAATTATTATAAAAAAAAATTTTTGAAAAATATTGTACAATATGTTGAGAAAGACTTGAATTAATTCCAAGATATTGTAAAATAAACTATATATGTTAAAGTATGGGATAGTGTGAAAATAAAAAAGGCATGGTTATTAATACACACGAAAGGGACAGAATCATGACGGACACAAATTGGACTGTTGAAGGACGTACTTTTCGCACACAGCATGATTATATGGCAGGATGTCGTGATAAGAAAAAGATTGATCAGATTCGAAAAAAAGTAGATTTTAATAATAAAGAAGAGTTAGTAAGGTTACAAGGAGAAATAGAAAAAGGCACCATTACGTTTGATACCATGGTAGGAAGCGATTTCAGAGATGAGATAGAGGAACGTGCACAGAAATTAAAGTGTAAACCTGCTGAGAATAGTAAAAAGGGACTATTTAGAAAAAATATTGCAAACCAGAAATCAACGATCAAAAAGCCGACATCAAAAAAAGCGGTAAGTCAGGAAGCAGCGCTTGAAGATATGGAGGATTCCCTGAAAAAAGAAGTTATACAGGAATTAAGAAAAAGGGAATGGTACCGAAAAGGATTATTAGCATTACTCGGAGTAGTAGCAGCTGGTAGTCTGGGTTATTTCACTTACTATTATTATCAGGCAGATAAGACGACAGCAGATGTTTCTGACCTGGCAGGTTTAAAGAATGATAATCGATTTAATGACAAAGAGATTCTCACAGAAAATACAAAAGCAGAAACGAAGCCAGTGATTGATAAGTACAAAACATTATATCAATTAAATAAAAAACTAATTGGATGGGTAAAAATTGCCGATACAGATATAGATTATCCAGTTATGCAGTCGAATGATGAAGAGTATTATCTGGATCACGATTTTAATGGGGAAAAAGATAAAAACGGTTCCATTTTTATGGATGCTAAATGTGATGCCATGACCCCAAGTACCAACTTGATTATTTATGGACATAATATGCGTTCGGGTAAAATGTTTGGTTCGTTAAGTGATTATGAAAATGAATCATTTTATGAAAAACATAAAAAAATAATATTTGATACCATTTATGAGCAGGGAACTTACGAAGTAATGTTTGCATTCCGCTCTAAATTATATGAGGAAGCAGAGATTGTGTTCAAGTATTACCAATTTATTGATCCTGTTTCAGAAGAAGAATTTAATTCTGATATGAAAGAAATGACGGAAATGTCATTATATGACACAGGGGTTACGGCAAGTTACGGAGATAAGCTGATTACCTTATCTACCTGTGACAACAATGAAAAAAATGGTCGATTCGTAGTTGTTGCAAAACGTATCGAAGAATAGACAGCAGGATACCAAAGGAGAAGGTACTATGGCAAAGAAAAGACGTAAGAAAGTCAATTTAAGATTGAAAAAAACTGCAAGAAGAACAATCGCAGCGGTTTTAATGATTTCTGCAATTATCATTGCGATGATACCAATACCGGAAGTGCAGGCAGATGCAGGATATAATGTTACCGATACAGATAAGATAGTGATAAATAATGGGATAACGTTATCCGCAGATGGAATTGCTGCAGACGATATACATAATGCACTTGTCATTGGTAAGATGAGTGATAATACCTACCAGTTAGACTGGCAGTTTAAGTTTTTTATGCAAACAGTAAAGGGAAGCCCAAGAGGAGTTATTTCTGAATATAACAGTACTTACCAAAAGGATACGGTAAATTTAAATCCAAACGTTACATATGAATATTATAAGGTAACCACAACAGAGTATAATGATTTTTATACGGCACAAGACGCAACGGAAAAGAAATCAAATGAGCCGGAAGCAGGCGATTATAAGTTTTTTTTGAAATATTTTGAAAGTGAATACAAGGCGTGGGTAGAAAAATACAATAGTTATACAGAGAAACTGGCACAGTATACAAAGGATAAAAAAGCGTATGATGCATATGTAATTGCAAAGGCATATTATGAAACAGATTTAGCTGCCTGGATAGCTAGTGGCAGTCCGGAAGGTTCAAAACCAATTGCTCCTGCTGTGGTTACAGATCCAGGAGCAGAACCGACGCAGGAACCATTCATAAAGAAAATAAGCGATTTAAGTACTACACAGAAGAAAACCTATTATTGTGATGTAAATATGACGGGGATGGATTGTTCGTTGGTGGAAGTCATTGATGCGAGTGCAGGTGGAGTGACCAATGTGACGGCGTATGTTGCAAATGGAGGAAATGGTAATCTGGATGAGTTTGGATTCCAAATCAAATCGAGATCTACAATAATTGCAATTGGTGATAAAGCATTTGAACAAATTAAAAATGTGTATTATCTGAATTTACCACAGGAAATCAAATACATAGGGGAAGAAGCTTTTATGAATTCCTTTATTCGTACCGTTTCCTTTGATAACGTTGAAAATATCGGTAACCGTGCCTTTAAAGGCTGTACCCAGTTGTCGCAGGCTACCTTAAAGGACGGAACATCCATTATAGGTACGGAAGCCTTCTATGGTTCTGGAATTACAAGTATTTCCCTTCCATATTCGGTTGGAACGATTGGACCGGGTGCATTTGCATACTGTCAAAAGCTGGCAAGTGCCGATTTGTCAGCGGTTACGCAACCTGGTTGTACCATTGGAAAATCTGCATTTTATGATGATACGGCATTAAATAGTGTTTCTTTTGGAAAGGAAAAAGCAATCACTTCCATAGGAGATGGGGCATTTGCAGTTGAAAGCGGCATTACAGGAGCAATGACTGAATTTACATTCCCAACGGGTCTTTCGGCAACGAATTCTTTTGGGGATTACATGCTGGCTGGAAGAACCAATCTGCTAAAGGTAACCCTACCGGCAGATTTTGGACGCAGTACAGCGGTTACCTTGCCGGAACATACCTTTACCAATTGTATGAATCTTGAAAATGTAGAATTTCCGGCAGATGGAAATGGTTCCTGTGGATTAGTAACCTTTTCAGATAAAATATTTGCAGATGTAATCAATGAATCTTTTTATGTAAGAGGTCCGGAACTGGACCGTGCAAGTGCAAAAGCAGCACCCAGAAAAGCGACCTGGGCTACCAAAAATAAATTAGGTAAGCCGATTCCTTATGTATATACCAAGGACAGTATTGACTATTATGAAGTGAGCGATAGCGTTTATTTACTGACTGTTAATACCAAGGGAGAATTGACATCCTGTGAGCTGGTGGATTCGACAAGTACAAAACCGATTAATCTGGTAATCCCGAGTCAGGTGGGTACTTATAAAGTAACCAGTATTGCAAATGGCTGTTTCTCAGCAGAAGTAATTACATACCTAACAACGCTGACCATTGAAGACAATTCTATTTCAGCAATCGGGGATGGGGTATTTCAGGGTGCAAAGGCGCTTACCACGGTTGTAATTGGAAATTCTGTGAATGCGATTGGAGCAAATGCATTTAAAGACTGCATCAGTCTGACGGATGTAACCTTCCATACACCAGCCAGTTATTCTGACTTTACCATCGGAGCAGATGCCTTTGCAACCGGTTCCACTGGACTGCTTACCTTCCATGGGGATATCGTTGTGGGATATGCACCTTTTGAATGGGCCATGAATAAAGACAATTATATGAATGCAAAGACAGGCAGACGTGTATGCTATCGTAGCGGGGCTCCTACCAATCTGACGGTTTTAAGAGATAATTCCACTGATTTAGTTACATTGGTTGATTATCCACATTACAGCAATATTGATGCAGACAATGCGGACTACTGTAAAGAAATGCATGAGTATTTTAAGGCAAATTATAAGGACTATAGTGAAAGTTCCTTTAGTATTTTAAATAATTATGAAAATGTATTTGTAAATGGAAAAACACCGGCACATGATTGGGAAAATGTAAATGATGATATGCTTGCAATCGTAAACAGCACCAAGGATATTGAGGTACCGGCAGGAATCCAATCCATTGATGCCAATCATTTCTTTAATGCAAGCGAAAACTCTGCGAATCTAATATATGTAACAGGAACAGATCCAGGCGATGTAAACGGAGACTTAAAAAAGACATTATATGCAGGAGCAGGCTCAGAAGATATACATCCGGGACTTTTCAGTGGTAATATTTTAGATTATAAACCAGCAGTAGAGGGTAATGAAGCAGTTCAAAAGGGAAATGACAGGATTACTTCCGTTGTGTTACATGATGTAATTTCGTTACCTGATTATGCGTTTGATGATTGTGAAAAATTGCAATATGTCAATTTGGGGATTTGTTCGGATATCGGAAAAGCACCATTTTTAGGTTGTGAATCATTGGAAAATATATCAGAAAATGAAACTTATTCCTGCCAGAATGGTATTGTTTATTCTAAAAATGAAGATGGTACGTTAACATTAGAAACCTGTCTGTCTACAAGAGGTAATTTGATAAGTCCAAGAACAATAACGACAGCTTCTGATCCGTTACTTGCCAATGTAAGCGAAATTAACGATGGAGCTTTCCAAAATTGTGACGATATTACCAGAATTGATTTATCAGATGCGACAGCACTTAAAGTGATACCGGAGTATTGCTTTAACAGTTGTGCATCTCTATACGAAGTGGCATTGCCGGAATCGGTAAATACCATCAAGGATAAGGCATTTACGGATAATATTAAATCTTTACGTGTTACGATACCTGGAACAGAGGTGCAGATTACCCATGATGCGTTTGACCATGGACAAGGGGTAATTAGAACGTATGAGAATAGTGCAGCATTTACCTATGCAGAACTTTATAAAATCGACACAGAGATAATTGGAACCAAATATAAGGTAACCTTTATCGATTGGGATGGTTCAGATTTATGTGAGGATCAGTATGTAGAATCCGGCAAAGATGCAGAACCACCGGAAGACCCTAAGAGAGATGGATATATTTTTGATGGCTGGAGTAAGAGCTATAAAGCGATAGTTAAAGACACGATTATTATGGCAACCTATGTATCCAGTGGCGAAATTAAAGTAAGTTTTCTGGATTGGGATGGAAAGGAATTATCAGTACAGTATGTAGCTGCTGGAGGTACCGCAACGGCACCAGCAAACCCAACAAGAACGGATTATACATTTAGTGGCTGGAGCAAAACATTTTCAAATATTACAGAAGAAACAACCATCATAGCACTCTATACGCCAAACGGAACATCCGGCTCTGGTGGTACAGGTTCAAATGGATCGGGTTCATCAGGTTCTGGTGGAAGTTCCTCCTCAGATAGCGACAGTAAAGGAAGTGGTTCATCTTCTAGCGATAAGACATATCACAAATTAATCGTCACAGGAGGTAGCGGAGGCGGATTTTATCAGGCAGGAACCTTGGTTTCTATTAATGCTTTTGCACCGCCAGACGGACAGAATTTCCATCAATGGACCTCTACATCGAATGGTGTTGGATTTGCAAATGCATATAACAGGTCTACAACACTGACGATGCCAGCCAATACAGCGACTGTTGTAGCAAATTTTGGCGTAGGAACAGCAAGTTCCAATAATACGGTAACAGACCCGGCGAAACCGAGTACAGGCGGAGGTAGTGGTTCGGGTGGCTCTGGTGGTTCGGGAGGTTCTAGTGGCAGTGGTTCGAACAGTACCGGTACCAAAGCAGGAGGAACTGTGGTTTCTATTACAAAACCAGGCTTTTCCGATACAGACAAAGCAACTGCTGTAGTACATGGTTCAACCGATAATTATATTATTAAGATTACCGAGGATGCTGATGCACAGGCACAGATTGAAGCAGCTTTACTTACGGACACGGAAACATTAGAAAATATTAAGTATTTCCCAATGGACATCAGTTTATATGATTCCACAGGTACAAAGAAGATTACAGATACAGCAGGTCTTACCATTGACATTACTTTACCGTTACCAGATGAACTGAGGGAATATGGTGGAAATAATAAAGTGGCAGGTGTTGTAAATGGTAGCCTTGATAAATTAACACCTACTTTTAAATCAATTGATGGAGTACCATGTGTAACCTTTACAGCATCTCATTTTTCTCCATATACGATTTACGTAGATACTGCGAATTTATCCGATGGTTCGATTGATTCCTCACCTAAGACAGGTGACCCGATTCATCCGAAATGGTTCCTGGCAATTGGTCTGGCTAGTATTTCTATATTCCTTTTCTTAAAGAAAGATAGAAGAAGAATCATTAAAATCAGTTAAAGTAAAACAAAATATGATTTTTATTCGTGTGAGAGCACGAAGATGAGGATTAATATGACTAGAAAAGAAAATCGGTTGTCTGTGAAGCACAGACAACCATTTTTGAAAATCACAGCAATGCTGTTCTTATTAACGGCGATTATATTGACACAGGTGCCCGTTCCTACATTACAGGCGGCAACAGATGATTTTCAAATAAGTGGAAATTCATTAATTGAATACAATGGTAAAGATACAAATGTAACAATACCAGACAATGTGCAAGTAATTGCTACGGAAGCATTTGCGGATAATACGGGCATTACGCAGGTGACAATGCCAGATTCGGTTACTACAATAGGAAAAAGTGCTTTTTCGGGGTGTACTTCTCTGGAAACAGTTGTTGCATCTGCCAATTTAAGCGAGATAAATGCATATGCTTTTGAAAAGTGTGCAAAATTAGCGCAGATAGATTTACCAGAGTCGGTTTCTTTTGTAGATGAAACAGCATTTGCAGATTGCCTGCTGATAAAGGATAAAATTAAAACGACACCGCTCATCACAGATGAGTCAACTTCACAATTGGTGTCAGCGAACGATATTAATGCTTCGGACTCCTCCAGCAAACCAGCCAGTGAAATCAATGCAACAACCACACAAGTACCCGCACAACCTGTGAAGCAGGCGATAGATGGTATGGAAACAACAGAAGATACGAGTGTTATTGGCAAGACGAAGATTGTTGGTGGGGGTGCACTTGTACTGATAGATCCTCATAAGACAAATGTGATATCGGATGGTGTATCTGGCAATTCTCTGGCAAGTCAACGGAATGAAAATGAACTGTCTACAGATGGTACAAAGTTGGTAAAGGAGTCCTATTATAGAAATGCGAAATTAAAGAATTATGTATTTCCATCTGGCATATTAGAAATTGAAGAATTTGCATTTGCAAGGTCTGGTTTGAAAAAAATAGCGATACCGGATACCGTGACAAAAATTGGATATGCTGCATTTTATCACTGTGATGACTTATCGGATATAACGATACCTGATACGGTAACGGAAATTGCAAGCGAGGCTTTTAACAAAACGGCATGGATGAATCAATGGCTTACATTGACACCAAATTCGGACTTCCTTGTAGTGGGTGATAATATTTTGATTGCTTATAAGGGAAATGCAGAGCAGGTAATATTGCCGGATACTGTCAAACAGATTGCTTCCGGCACATTTAAAAATCATGCGGAAATAATCGAAATGGTATTTCCAGATGCATTAGTCACAATACGAAACAATGCATTTGACGGATGTGAAAATTTGCAATCCTTTAGCGGTGGCGATAATTTAAGTGTTATAGAGAAAAAAGCATTTGAAAATTGTCCAATAGAAGTTACGAGTGCAACCGTTAAGGAATCTTCCAACAATTATATAGGCAATATAGGAAACTATCAGGTACTTAAAAAGATGGAAAAGACCGATCCAATATGGAACGGGCTAAAAATAGCTGGAAGTGGTGGATTGTCTTTGGTTGGAATAGGTATATTACTTTCGACTATTCTAAAAAAGAATAATACGAAGAAAAACCTGTATAGAAATAAATAAGAAAATATGGTAAAAAGAACATATTATATGAAGAACATACTATATTAAGAACATAGAAAATCTCCTGGCATAAAATAATCTAAAAGGCTAGGAGATTTTTGTGTATCGAGTTAAAAAGCAGCTACATTGGGAAAAGGCTATCGAACAGGGAATAACCGGTCAAAATGTAACTATTGCAGTATTAGATACGGGGATTGCAACACATCCGGACTTTAATAATAGAATTTTAGCTTTTCGGGATTTTGTCAATAAAAAAAAGAACAGGTATGATGATTCCAATCATGGGACACATGTGAGCGGTATACTGGCGGGAAATGGAATGCTATCTGGTGGAAGGTATTGTGGAATTGCACCTTTGGCGAACTTAGTTGTTGGTAAAATATTAGATGAAAAAGGAAATGGAACAATTGAGTATATGCAGGAGGGTATACAGTGGATTATCGAAAATAGAGAAAAGTATCAGATTCGTATTTTGAATATATCGATAGGCACAGATCTTGCGGATGAGATAGCTATAAAAACAATTATGAATTGTATTGAAAGTGCATGGAAGGCTGGAATCATCGTGGTAACCGCTGCCGGAAATAAAGGACCTAAACCAATGAGTATTTCACCTATTGGTGCAAGTGACATGGTAATTACTGTTGGCTGCCACGATGGAGGATACTTTGGAGAAAAAAATAATCTATGCGAAAATTATTCGGGGAGGGGACCAACACAATATGCACTTAAAAAACCAGATATTGTAGCGCCCGGTACGGAAATTATATCCTGTAATGCAAATATAAGAAAGATACATGGGCAATACAGCAATGCATATGTTGCCAAAAGTGGAACTTCTATGGCAACTCCAATTGTAGCTGGAGCATGCGCACTCTATTTGCAAAAATACCCAAATGCCCAAAATGAGGAAGTAAAAAGGAGAATGCTTTATTCTGCAACAGATATGAAGGAAAACTGGACGAAGCAGGGTTGGGGAATGCTGGATATTGAGAAGCTTTTAAAGTAGTATATTTCATCGTATTCAAACGATATGAAAATAGATACGATACCAGAGGTTATATGGTTCTTATAAAGGGGCAGACAGAAGCAGACAATATCTGCTTCTGTCTGCTTTTATTATGTGGTACTCATAGAAAATACTCATAGAAGTTACAGTAAAAGTATATTGACAAAAAAAGTATAATTGTATACAATTATACGAAAGTGCAAGAACAAAACCATTTAACAATTACTTAAGGTTAGCTTTTGTACAAATAATGAGATATAGATTAAGGGAGGACAAATGATGTCTAGGAATAGTGACCTTTTTGAGAACAGACCTGTAACCATGAATAAGAATAATAACCTTTTGGAAATTGAGGAACATATGTACATTTTGGATGATGTGGAAAAGCCAAATGCATTCCGTAATATGTTTCCATATTCAGAGATACCGAAGATTCCATTTAATGATAGAATTGTGCCACATAATATGCCTAAGAATATCTGGATTACAGATACGACATTCCGTGACGGACAGCAATCGAGAACACCATATACCACGGAGCAGATTGTTACAATTTATGATTATTTACATAGACTTGGCGGACCAAATGGTATGATCCGTGCATCAGAATTCTTCTTATATAGTAAGAAAGACAGAGATGCCGTATATAAATGTATGGAACGTGGCTATGAGTTCCCAGAGGTTACAAGTTGGATTCGTGCTAGCAAGGAAGACTTTAAATTGGTAAAAGAAATCGGTATGAAAGAAACCGGTATTTTGGTAAGCTGCTCGGATTATCATATTTTTATGAAATTAAAGATGAACCGTCGTCAGGCAATGGATCATTATTTGAGTGTGGTTCGTGATTGCTTAGAGGAAGGAATTAGTGTAAGATGTCATTTAGAGGACATTACAAGAGCCGATATCTATGGTTATGTAGTACCTTTCTGTCTGGAACTGATGAAACTGATGGAAGAGTATAAGATTCCGATTAAGGTTAGGGCCTGCGATACGATGGGATATGGTGTAAATTATCCAGGTGCAGTTATTCCAAGAAGCGTACAGGGAATTATCTATGCAATTCATACACATGCAGGAGTTCCACATGAATTGATTGAATGGCATGGACACAATGATTTTTACAAGGCAGTATCAAACTCCACAACCGCATGGTTATATGGCTGTTCAGGAATCAATACATCATTATTCGGTATTGGTGAACGAACAGGAAATACACCTTTGGAAGCTATGGTATTTGAATATGCACAATTAAAGGGTGAGTTAAATGGGATGGATACAAGAGTCATCACGGAGCTGGCAGAGTATTACCAGGATGAAATTGGATATGAGATTCCACCAAGGACACCATTTGTTGGTAAGAATTTTAACGTAACACGTGCAGGTATTCATGCAGATGGACTACTGAAAAATGAGGAAATTTATAATATATTTGATACAGAGAAATTCTTAGACAGACCGGTACTTTGTGCTGTGTCAAATACATCTGGTCTTGCTGGAATTGCACACTGGATTAATACATACTTCAAATTGAAGGAAGTAGAAAAAATAGACAAAAAGGCAGAGCTTGTAAATTACATTAAAGTATGGGTAGATGAAGAATATTCAGAAGGTCGTGTAACAGTTGTGACTGATCACGAATTAATAGAGGTAATTCAAAAAGCCGGTAGAGAAAATGACATTCATGTTCAGGCAATTGATGATTTCTTATTAAAGAAGAAAATCAAATAGGAAATTTGAAAAGTGGTAAAACATTTTTATGTTATCCAAAAAGAGGAAAAAAATGAGCAGTGATTATGATGTAAAACGTGAAGTAAGTGATAAATATTCCCTTAGAGGGAGAGTATTTAACAAGCTTCGTGATGATATATTGGATGGTAAATATAAGGAACATGAAGAACTCAGAGAGGTAGCGATTGGGGAAGAACTGGGTGTTAGCCGGACACCGGTACGCGAAGCTTTTCGACAATTGGAACTGGAAGGTCTGATTCAGATTATCCCTAATAAAGGTGCTTATGTAACCGGTATTACACCCAAAGATGTGAAGGATATCTATATGATGCGTTCTTTACTGGAAGGCCTGAGCGCCCTCTGGGCAACCGAAAATATTTCCGATGCACAGATGGAAGAGATGGAAGAAAATATTTATCTTTCTGAATTTCATGCAGAGAAAGGACACAGTGAACAATTGGCGGAATTAGATAACCGTTTTCATGAGATCCTTTATGAAGCGAGCAACAGTAAGATGCTCGAACATACATTACGTGACTTTCACCAATATGTTTTGCAGGTGAGAAGAACGAATTTGAAAAGTATGCAGCGCGGAAAAGCCTCGAATGAGGAACATAAGCTTATTATGGAGGCTATCAGGGATAAGAATGCCGAGAAAGCAGAAATGCTTGCCAATCGGCATATGATAAATGCGTACCAAAATATGATAAATCATGGATTTGAAAAAACAATTAACGAAAATATGGAGGAATAAAGTATGAGTAGGATTGAAATGTCTACACCCTTAGTGGAAATGGATGGAGATGAAATGACAAGGATTTTATGGCAGATGATTAAGGATGAATTATTAATGCCATACATTGACTTGAAGACAGAGTACTATGATTTGGGTCTGGAACATCGTAATGAAACAAATGATCAGGTTACGATTGACTCTGCCAATGCAACTGCAAAATATGGAGTTGCCGTGAAATGTGCAACGATTACGCCAAATGCAGCACGTATGACGGAATATAATTTAAAAGAAATGTGGAAGAGTCCGAATGGTACCATTCGTGCGGCACTGGATGGTACCGTATTTCGTTCCCCAATCGTCGTAAAGGGAATTGAACCATGCGTAAAAAATTGGAAGCAACCAATTACATTAGCAAGACATGCTTATGGCGATGTTTATAAAAATGTAGAAATCAAAGTTCCAGGCGCTGGAAAAGCAGAACTGGTATTTACGGCAGAAGACGGAACAGAAATCAGAGAAACGATTCATAATTTTACAGGTGGTGGTGTTATTCAGGGTATGCACAATACAGATAAATCCATTACCAGCTTTGCAAAAGCATGCTTTAATTATGCATTGGCTACCAGGCAGGATTTATGGTTTGCTACAAAGGATACTATTTCCAAAAAATATGACCATGATTTTAAAGACATTTTTCAGGATATGTTTGAAAAAGAATATGAGGACAGGTTTAAGAAAGCAGGAATTACATATTTCTACACATTAATTGACGATGCAGTTGCACGCGTTATGAAGGCAGAAGGCGGCTTTATTTGGGCATGTAAAAATTACGATGGTGATGTTATGAGTGATATGGTATCTTCAGCTTTTGGTTCACTTGCCATGATGACCTCAGTGCTGGTATCTCCAACCGGGGTATTTGAATACGAAGCAGCACATGGAACGGTACAAAGACATTATTACAAACATTTAAAAGGGGAAGAAACATCTACCAACTCTGTAGCTACTATCTTCGCATGGACAGGAGCCTTACGCAAACGCGGTGAATTGGACAAGAATACAGCACTTTGTGATTTCGCAGACAAACTTGAAAAAGCTACGATTCAGACCATCGAAGAGGGCAAAATGACCAAAGATCTGGCACTTATTACATCCCTGCAAAACGTAACAACCCTAAACAGCCACGACTTCATCAAAGCTATCCGTGCAACCTACGAAACTTTAATTTTGCACGTTGACCATGAGTCATGCTAAGAGAAAGAAAATACCATATGTGTCATGCTCGCATGTAAACATATGGTATTTTTTTTCTCTTAATAGGACGAAGTCCGTGACCGAGATGGAGCGATAGCGTAATCGAGGTTGCATGACGGAGGTTGCATGACGGAGTGGCTGCACGGGAGGATGTGAGTACATTTTCACGGTGCAGACGCGTAAGTATGCTGACTTTGTGTGGGACGCCTCATAATGCTGAAAATCTAAGAGTTCAAAAAGAAAATGTGTGACGTTTTTTAAGACGTACGAAACCGATGTCTGATGCGACATCGTGTCGCCAGACATCTCGCTCACACTTCGTGTGTTCGCGTTTCTGACAATGACATTTTCTTTTTAAACTCTAAAATTTTCTACACATTATTCGGAAGTCCCACACAAAGTTCGGCATATTTACGTCTGTATCGTGAAAATGTGTTCTACTGTATTGATGCAGCCACAGATAGTTCCGGACATAATTAAAATATAACTTGATATCTTACAATTTTGAGTTGACATTATTATGGCTAGCACATGAGAATATTTGTGGCTGCTTCAAGAATATAGAACTCGTTTCAGATAACGTGGGGCGTCCCGTCTGTTTGCATCCTGTAACATTTGGAATTATGCTTAGAAAATATTAGAGCGGTAAAAGAAAATGTCAAAGACAAAAACGCCAACCCACAAGGTGGGTTTACACACGAAGTGTGAGCGAGAGGGATAACATAAGGAAGCAAAGCTTCCGTTGTTTGCGACACGATGTCGCATAATCCCTCGGTTTTGTACGTCTTAGATAAAGGTATAACACATTTTCTTTTACCACTCTTAAATTTTTTTGCATAATGGAAAGTTACAGGATGCAAACAGAAGGGATGCCCCACGCTATCTGAAACGTTCACACCCCTCCCGTGCAGCCACTCCGTCATGCAACCTCGATTACGCTATCGCGCCATCTCGGTCACGGACTTCGTCCTATTAAGAGAAAAAAACTACCATATGTTTACATGCGAGCATGACACATATGGTAATTTCTTTCTCTTAGCATGACTCATGGTCAACGTGTAAAATTAAAGATTAATAGCAAGAAAATAATTGCAAAGTGGATAGAAATAACATATACTGTCAAAGTATTCATTCAGTTTCATCTGAAACTGGATTAATCAAATATCTTGGCTGTTCAGCCGATATTTC
>JAQUYA010000049.1 GCA_028692055.1 Lachnospiraceae bacterium
ATAAAACAGTATTTGGAGGAAATCAATTTGATAATCAGACAGGAAGCAGAAAAGGATTTTGATGAAATATACCAGCTTGTTACAGAAGCATTCAAAACAGCGGCACATTCAGACGGCAATGAACAGGATATCGTGGCAGCATTGAGAAAAGGTAAGGATCTTGTACCGAAACTGTCGCTCGTAGCGGAAATCGAAGGAAAGCTGGCCGGACATATTATGTTTTCAAAAGCAAAGGTAGGAGAGGATACGGTTCTTGTTCTTGCGCCTCTTTCTGTGATACCTGAATATCAAAAAATAGGGGTGGGGACTGCATTAGTGAAGGAAGGTCATCGAATTGCGAAAGAGTTAGGTTACTGGCATGTACTGGTTCTGGGAAGTGATTCCTATTACCAACGTTTCGGATACCGCCCGGCAGAACAGTTTGGCGTGGTGGTCCCAGAGGGCATACCTTCGGATAATTTCATGGCAATTAAACTGCAGGAGGATGTAAAACAGATTAGTGGCAAGGTTGCCTTTGCGAAAGAATTTGGAATGGGATGATAGCGCAAATAAGCTGGGACCAAATTGGCAGTCTGGTTGTGGAGAAATAGAAAATGTGGTATTATCAAACTGTTATAATTTTGAAAAAGAAATAACCTTTTGATGCATTGGTTAAGATATCCAATACAAGGAACGATACAAGAGTAAGAGGAGATATATCGTGAATCAAATTAATCAAAAAAACCACATAATTGAATTATACTGGTTGCTACTGGTAGATATTATTTCAATTGTCATATCATATATTATAGCAGTGGATTTACGTTTTCATTCGCTGCGCTATTTGGGAAAAGGCGAGCTTCATTATATGGTATGCCTATGCTTCATTTTGGTTTGTACGGCATTTAACTTATTACTTGATTGGAATAATGGCTTTTCCAAGAGAGGGAAGTTCAGCGAATTTGTTATTGTTCTAAAATACAATATAATTATGCTGATTATGGTTGCCTGCTTTTTGTTTTTAATAAAACAGGCAGAGTTTTTTTCACGTCTGATTTTTGGATTATTCTTTGTATTTAATGTGTTTTTCACGTTTATGGCACATACCATTGTGAAAAAGATATTATATAATTATTTGAAAAGTGAACATAGTAGAGTACAGGTTATGCTTGTTACAGAACAGAAAAAGTTGGTGGAAACAATAGAAAGCCTGAGTCACAAATTACCGATTAACTATCAGATAAGTGAAATAGCAGTACTGGATGGCAGTGAAGAGGAAACAGAGTTTCAGGGGATTCCGATTGTTGCAAATCGTGGAAATTTAATGGAAATTGCAAAACAACTTGCCATAGATGAAGTGCTTATCCGGGTGGAGTCGGAGCCTGTTAATTCGATTCGCAGCATTATTCAGGACTTTGAGGCGATGGGGGTGATATGCCATTATAGCATCGACTTAATGGACTGGAATAATAAAGAGAGCAGCATTGGAAAATTTGGAAACTATACGGTAGCTACGTATTCTATTTTTCATATTGATTATCGACGCAGGATGATAAAACGTTTTATGGACATTGTCGGGGGGATTGTAGGACTTTGCATTACCGCGATTGTTACCCCATTTGTTGCTATTGCAATCAAACTAGATTCCAAGGGACCTGTGTTTTTTTCACAAACCCGGGTTGGAAAGAATGGGAGAAGATTTAAATTCTATAAGTTCCGCTCTATGCGTACCGATGCAGAGCAGATGAAAAGAGAATTGTTAGACAAAAATGAAGTGAATGGTCTAATGTTTAAGATAGAAGATGATCCGAGAATTACAAAGGTTGGGAAATTTATTCGAAAAACAAGCATTGACGAATTACCCCAATTCTATAATGTACTGATTGGCGATATGAGTTTGATAGGGACCAGGCCGCCAACCGTGGACGAATTTGAACAATATAGTCTTTTTTACCGTAGACGCCTATGCATGACACCCGGTCTTACCGGAATGTGGCAGGTGAGCGGAAGAAGTGACATTGCTAATTTTGATGAAGTTGTGCAGTTGGATTTGGAATATATTGAGAACTGGTCTCTGAGTCTGGATTTTAAAATTCTTCTAAAAACTATTTTTGTGATTTTTACTGGGAAGGGTTCGAGATAAGATATTTCAAGCTTTCTATTGAAACTATGTAATAAATATGTAATAATTTGAAAGGTATATGATTAAATTCATATACCTTTCAAAAAATAATACAAGTAATAATAAGTCATGCAATACAGGCTGAAGGAAGGCTAACTATGATTAACAAATTAGTTCAAAAAATTCAAAAAACCAATGCACCAATTGTTGTAGGATTGGATCCGATGTTAAAATACATTCCAAAACAGATTACCGCAAAGGCATATGCTGAATACGGTGAAACTCTCGAAGGAGCAGCGGAAGCAATTTGGCAGTTTAATAAAGCAATTGTTGACCAGACGTATGACCTGATCCCGGCAGTCAAGCCGCAGATTGCTATGTATGAGCAGTTTGGTATTCCTGGCTTAATGGCATTTAAGAAGACCGTGGACTATTGTAAATCTAAGGATTTGGTGGTAATTGGAGATATCAAACGTGGAGACATTGGTTCCACTTCATCTGCATATGCAGTAGGACATCTTGGTAAAGTACAGGTAGGAAGTAAGTCTTACTATGGATTTGACGAAGATTTTGCCACAGTGAATCCATATCTGGGTTCTGATGGGGTGAATCCTTTTATTGATGTATGTAAGGAGGAGAAAAAGGGTATCTTTGTACTAGTGAAGACCTCTAATCCTAGCAGTGGAGAGTTTCAGGATCGATTGGTATTGCCAGAAAAAACAGATAAAAACATGAGTACTCCATCTGAGGGTACAGGAAGTATTACATATACCAATGACAACAGACCGCTTTATGAGCTGGTTGGTGAGCAGGTGGCGAAATGGGGTGCTGAATGTATGGGTGATTCCTATAGTTATGTGGGTGCTGTCGTAGGAGCTACTTATCCGGAAATGGGTAAGGTACTTCGTAAGGTTATGCCAAAATCATATATTTTGGTACCTGGCTATGGTGCGCAGGGTGGTAAAGGAGCCGATTTGGTACATTTCTTTAATGAAGATGGCTTAGGCGCAATCGTAAATTCTTCTCGTGGCATCATTGCTGCATACCAAAATGAAACGTATGCAAAGTTTGGTGCAGAGAATTTCGCCGAAGCTTCCAGACAGGCAGTAGAAGATATGATTACCGATATATCACAGGCACTTGCTTCACGAAAATAGATGAATCAAAGAATAAAAGGGAGGATAAATCCTCCGAGAAGATGGAGAATGAATAGATATGGAACAGTACAAAAAAGAGTTTATAGAATTTATGGTAGATTGCAATGTTTTGAAATTTGGAGATTTTGTAACAAAAAGCGGGAGAAAAACTCCGTTTTTTGTAAATACGGGTTTTTATAGAACAGGTGGACAATTAAAGCGATTAGGTGAATATTACGCAAAAGCCATTCATGATAAATTTGGATTTGACTTTGATGTACTATTCGGACCGGCCTATAAGGGAATTCCCCTAACGGTTGCTACGACAATGGCAATCAGTGATTTGTATGGTACGGATATCAAATACTGCTCTAATCGTAAAGAGGTAAAAGACCATGGAGATAAAGGAATCTTATTAGGCAGTCCAATCGCAGACGGCGATAAAGTATTGTTAATTGAAGATGTAACAACTGCAGGTACATCAATAGGAGAAACATTACCAATTATTAAGGCGCAGGGAGATACGAGCGTATGTGGTTTGGTAGTGAGTGTTGACCGCATGGAACGTGGACAGGGTGAGAAAAGTGCCTTGACAGAAATCTCGGAAACCTATGGCTTCCAGACAACGGCTATCGTTACCATGGGTGAAGTAGTAGAGCATCTGTATAATAAACCATATAATGGAAAAGTATATATTGATGATGCAATGAAAGCAGCTATCGATGCATACTATGAGCAATATGGAGTAGCAAAGAATTAGTAATGCTTCCCATTAAGTTTGATGATACGCGTGTCAAAGCATGCAGAACGGAGTAAGAATGGAAGAAAAAGTATATAAAACAATGAATGGTGCAGGTGCTTTAAATATTGTGATTGGGGTTATTGCAATTGTAGCAGGGTTAACGAGTGGAATTTTACTTTTAATCAGCGGAGCAAAATTATTAATTCATAAATCAAATATTATGTTTTAAAGGGCAGTATGCAAAAGTGGGTGAAAAAAGGTCGCAGAGATAGGAGCAACCATGAAGCGTAAATCCAGTTTTATGTTCACGAACAAGGATTATTCAAAAAAAGGAATTATGTCAGTAATCTTAGGCGCTATATCCATAGCGTCTATTTGGCTTGCTGTTTTTCTGACCTATAAGAATCAGGGACAGGCAGAATTTCGCTATGGAACAGCGCTGTTTCTAACTCTTGTTTTTGCAGGAGTTGGAATCGGATTAGGTATTTCTTCCCGCTTGGAAAAAGACAAATTTTATTTGTTTTCCAATATAGGAATTGTTTTTAATGCAATTGCACTGGCAGCGATTAGCTTTATTCTTTATGCAGGAGCGTATGGATTATGATGGAAGAACGATATCAACTGAGCATGGAACGAATAGAAGAAATAAAGAAGGAAACGGTGGTACAGGAACCATTTGATGTGTATTTTAAATCAGTTGCGGCATTCCTGCAGCAGATGGACATGCTTTATAAGGAAATACAGGAGGGACAGCTTCTGACAGACAGTATAGAGATGCTTGCGAAGCGAAATGTAAGCATTTATGCAGATGTACTGCCGGAAAATTATGAAAGAAGCTTTGCCAATCCGGATTATGCGGTGAAAGCTTTGGGTGAGGAATATGGAGCCCTATTTTCTTTTTTGTATACGGAGATGCGCGCATTGATTCCTTATGCATATGAACAGAAAAAATTTGAATATGTCATTCGTATGGAATTATTTCTGGAGGTCTATAATGCCTTTTATTATGCATATGAAGAAAGTAATCAGGCACCAAAGTATGAAGTGGTAAAGGATATTATCTATTGGTTTGTAAGTGATTATTCGGAACCGGAGATGGAACAGCGTATCAAGGAGCAGTTAAATCCTGCAGAACGTTTCGCAACCGATATCGTTATGAATACCGACTTGACGGATTTGCGTTATCTCTATTTATATGGGGAATATATTTCTCATAATGAAATAGAAACGGCAAAGCATTTGAATGAAATGAGTGAAGAAGCAATTCAAAAAATGGCAGATACCTATACGGAAGGGTATCGCATTGGTTTTGTAAATGGAAATAAGGATTTAACGAAGAAAAAGGTAGTTAATATTCGTTTTTGTGTTGGATTTGAACGTATAATCCGACAGGCAGTTTTCAATTTCAAAAAGATGGGATTGAAGCCAACCATCTATAGAGCGGGTTCTTCCATATTTACAAAAAGAGGAAATCTTAAAATCGGCTATTATGGTGCTATTGCAAATAAGCAATATGAGTATGACCACAAGGAAGATCAGGCGTTGTTCTTTGACAAACTATTGATGAATCGCAGGCTTGAAATTATGCGGGAAGCCTATGAAGGAGAAAAAGAATGGGCAAGGGTACACGCAGGACCGGCATGCATGGAGGTCTTTGGCGAGAAACCGTTTAACCCAGTGGCAAAAAAGAACGCCTGTAAATTATCCAAAGAACAGCAGAAGCTATCGGTTACGTATGCTTCCAAATCAGGAAGTATGGTAAATGAATATATTAAGGGAGAAGAACGCAGCTTTACCATTATTGCATTTCCAATTCCGGAGATTGGGGAACAATACGCAGCTATTTTTGATGAAACAGTACGCATTAACACGCTGGATTATCAGGTCTATGCGAAAATACAGCAGACGATAATAGATACGTTGGACCAAGCGGAATACGTGACTATAAAGGGGGAAGCTGGTAATCATACTGATTTGAAGGTTATGCTGCATGAACTAAAAGAGAATACTAGGGAAACCATCTTTGAAAATTGTGTTGCAGATGTAAATATTCCGGTCGGTGAAGTGTTTACATCTCCGAAACTTATGGGAACCAATGGAATATTACATGTAAGCCGTGTGTTCTTAAACGAATTGGAATACAGGGATTTGCAAATTACTTTTCAGGACGGCATGATAACAGATTATTCCTGTAAGAACTTTGAAACAGAGGCAGAGAACAGGAGTTATATAAAGGACAATGTTCTTTTTCACCATGAAACACTTCCGATTGGTGAATTTGCAATCGGTACAAACACCACCGCATATATGGTGGCAAAGAAATATGACATCGCAGACAAACTTCCTATCTTGATTGCTGAGAAAATGGGACCGCATTTTGCAGTCGGAGATACCTGTTATTCTCATTGTGAAGATGTAAAAGTCTTTAATCCAAATGGCAAAGAGATTATTGCACGGGACAATGAGGTGACCCTCCTGCGTAGGACAGATGAGAGCAGGGCCTATTTCAATTGTCATACGGACATCACGCTTCCTTATGATGAATTGCAAAGTCTGGAGGCGGTTACCAGAGATGGACAGGCTATACCAATCATTGCACATGGACGCTTTGTTTTAAATGGCTGCGATGAATTGAATGCACCTTTTGAGGAAATTCTGTGAAATAATGCATGAAATAGAAAGATAAGGTTGACGGGATTATCTTATATTTGTAAAATAAAATTAGTTTGTAATGGAATAAATGAAAATAGAGGAGAAAAAACATGGCACAAGTAGGAATAGTAATGGGCAGCGATTCAGATATGCCTATCATGGCAAAGGCAGCAGATATTTTGGAGGAACTCGGTATTTCATATGAAATGACCATTATTTCTGCACATAGAGAACCGGATGTGTTTTTTGAATATGCTAAATCAGCAGAAGCAAAAGGATTTAAGGTTATCATTGCAGGGGCAGGTATGGCGGCGCATTTGCCAGGTATGTGCGCAGCAATTTTTCCAATGCCAGTTATTGGAATTCCAATGCATACGACTTCGCTTGGAGGAAGAGATTCCCTTTACTCTATCGTACAAATGCCATCAGGTATTCCTGTTGCAACGGTAGCAATCAATGGTGGTGCGAATGCAGGTTTGTTAGCTGCAAAGATTCTTGCAACTTCAGATGCTGCACTTTTGGATAGACTAAAAGCTTACTCCACGTCCCTGAAAGAAAGCGTTCAGAAAAAGGATGCCAAATTACAGGAAGTCGGACATAAAAATTACAATAAACAATAAAAAATAGAACATTTTTTTCAAAAATAAACCCCACAAAGGAAGGAATAGAAGAATGGATTACAAAAAAGCAGGCGTTGATATTGAGGCAGGTTATAAATCAGTAGAACTTATGAAGAAACACGTAAAAGAAACAATGCGACCAGAGGTGTTAGGCGGCCTTGGTGGGTTTTCGGGTGCTTTTTCAATGGAAAGCTTTAAAAATATGGAGAAACCAACCTTAGTATCAGGAACAGATGGTGTTGGTACCAAATTAAAATTAGCATTTTTATTGGATAAACATGATACCATTGGAATTGACTGTGTCGCTATGTGTGTGAATGACATTGCATGTGCAGGCGGTGAACCATTATTCTTCTTGGACTATATTGCATGTGGCAAAAATGAACCGGAAAAGATTGCAACTATTGTAAAAGGAGTGGCAGATGGCTGTAAACAATCCAATGCTGCACTGATTGGTGGAGAAACAGCAGAAATGCCTGGATTCTATCCGGTAGAGGAATACGACCTTGCTGGGTTTGCAGTAGGTGTGGTAGATGAGAAAGATTTAATTACAGGAAAAGAGCTAGCAGACGGTGATGTTTTGATTGGTATGGCATCTTCCGGCGTACATAGCAATGGGTTCTCACTCGTACGTAAAGTATTTGATATGACAACAGAAAGTTTAAATACATATTATGAGGAATTGGGAAAAACACTCGGTGAAGCATTATTGGCACCTACAAAGATTTATGTAAAAGCATTAAAGGGTGTAAAGGATGCCGGTGTTCGAATCAAAGCATGCAGTCATATCACAGGTGGCGGTTTCTATGAAAATATTCCAAGAATGTTACCGGATGGTGTAAAGGCAGTGGTAGAGAAAGACAGTTATCCAATTCCAGCTATTTTCAAGCTGATGCAGGAAAAAGGAAATTTAGAAGATAAAATGATGTACAACACCTATAATATGGGCATTGGTATGATTATGGCAGTTCATCCAAAAGATGTAGATACTACAATGGAGGCAATAAAAGCAGCAGGAGAAACGCCATACATAGTTGGTCACATCGAGACAGGTGAGAAGGGCATTACATTATGTTAAGAGTACTTGTCTGCGTATCTGGCGGAGGAACCAACCTACAGGCGATTATAGATGGTATACAAAAAGGAACCATCCGCAATACCGAGGTAGTACGCGTTCTCAGCAATAATCAAAATGCATATGCTCTGGAGCGTGCAAAAAAAGCAGGAATTGAAGCCGTATGTGTTTCCCCAAAGGATTATGAAAGCCGAGAGGAATTTAACAAGGCATTGCTTGAAAGTGTACGGGCGGCAAAGCCGGATTTAATTGTACTGGCAGGATTTTTAGTGGCAATTCCGTCTATTATGACTGCAGCATATCCAAATAAAATTATAAACATTCATCCTTCCCTGATTCCTTCCTTTTGTGGAAAAGGATTTTATGGGTTGAAGGTACATGAAGCAGCTTTGGCAAGGGGGGTAAAATATACAGGTGCTACGGTCCATTATGTAGACGATGGTACGGACACAGGACCTATTATTTTACAGAAACCGGTAGAAGTACTTCCAGATGATACACCGGAAGTCTTGCAAAAGCGTGTGATGGAACAGGCGGAATGGACGATTCTGCCAAAGGCAATTGATATGCTTGCAAATGGAAAAGGTTGAATTTGCAAAAAGAAAATAGTATGTTGCCTTTTGGGAAGTAGAATAGAATAAGTGAGGAATAGCAAATGAAAGTACTGATTGTAGGTAGTGGCGGGAGAGAACATGCAATTGCAACAAGTGTCGCCAAGAGTCCGAAAGTAAATAAAATATATTGTGCACCGGGAAATGCGGGAATCGGACAAATTGCAGAATGTGTACCAATAACAGCGATGGAATTTGATAAACTGGTTGCTTTCTCCAAAGAACAGGCAATTGATTTAGTAATTGTTGGAATGGATGATCCATTGGTGGGTGGCTTGGTAGATGCATTAGAGGCAGCTGGTATTCGTGCATTTGGTCCTCGCAAAAACGCAGCAATTCTAGAAGGAAGCAAGGCTTTTTCAAAGGATTTAATGAAAAAGTACAATATTCCAACAGCTGGATATGAGAATTTTGAAACGGCTGAGGAAGCAGTGGCTTATTTGGAAACGGCTAAATTTCCAATCGTATTAAAGGCAGATGGGTTGGCACTTGGAAAAGGTGTTCTGATTTGTAATACATTGCAAGAAGCAAAAGAAGGCGTACAGGAAATCATGCTGGATAAGAAATTTGGATCTGCCGGAAATAAACTTGTGGTAGAGGAGTTCATGCAGGGCAGAGAGGTTTCTGTATTGTCTTATGTGGATGGCAAAACAATCAAGACCATGACTTCCGCACAGGATCACAAACGTGCGCAGGATGGCGACCAGGGATTAAATACTGGTGGTATGGGTACTTTTTCACCCAGTCCTTTCTATACGAAAGAAGTGGATGACTTCTGTAATAAATATGTATATCAGGCAACTGTGGATGCTATGGCAGCAGAAGGCAGAGAATTTAAAGGTATTATTTTCTTTGGATTAATGCTGACTGCAGAGGGACCGAAGGTGTTGGAATACAATGCACGCTTTGGGGACCCGGAAGCGCAGGTAGTACTTCCTCGTATGAAAAATGATATCATAGAAGTAATGGAAGCCTGTATCGACGGCAAGCTGAATCAGATTGATTTACAGTTTGAGGACAATGCAGCCGTATGCGTGGTGTTAGCTTCGGACGGATATCCGGTTTCCTATGAAAAAGGACATGTGATTAAAGGTCTGGAAGCATTTGAAGGAAAGGATGGCTATTATGTATTTCATGCAGGTACGAAGCAAACAGGAAAAGGAATCGTAACCAATGGAGGCAGAGTACTTGGTGTGACGGCGAAAGGTGCTACTTTACAGGAAGCACGGGCAAATGCATATGAGGCAACAGAATGGATTAATTTTGACAATAAATATATGCGACATGATATTGGAAAAGCAATTGACGAAGCATAAAATAAGGTGTGATACGGTATGAGACTTGAAGTAAATTTATATAATAGACCAAATTGCTGTAGCATATGTGGAGGAATCATGATATTTGATGGAGTCGGAGAGTATCATTGTGAAGACTGCAAACATATAGAATATGATGATTATGGAAAAGTACGTTTATATATTGAACAGCATAGGGGGGCCACAGCAGCCGAAATTGAAAATGAAATAGGTATCAGTCAAAAATCAATAAGGCAAATGTTGCGCGATTCAAAGATTGAAATAGCGTCTGAGTCAAAGACTTTTATGAAATGTGAATTCTGTGGTGTGGATATTCGTTCAGGAAGATATTGTAAGAAATGTGAAACAAATTATCACAGGCAATTGGAAGAGGAAGAGAGATTAAATAGGGCAAAACCGGGATATAGAGGCTATAGTCTGGAAAAAGAAAACGCAGAAGAAGGGGAAAAACGATTCCGCAGGGAACGATAGCCTTTCGCGGTATAAGTACGGATATGAGAGAGAGGCATGGTTATAGAGATGAAAAATCAAAAAAGAACAAAAGCAGTAAAAATAGGGAAAATAGTTAAGATAGCAGCAGGCTTGTGTGCAATTGCAATGTGCGTACATATATCCACCTTTAGCAGTCTTGCATATACACAGACGACAGGAACAGTTATTCCGGCGACTGCAAAAATAAGATCCGATGCGAGTACTACAAGTGATGCAGTGGGAAGTACATCAGCGGGAAAAACAGTAACAATTGTAGACGAAACGACGGGGAGCGATGGTAGTACCTGGTATAAAGTACAGGTGGATGGAAGTACGACAGGATATATCCGCTCGGACCTGGTTACTAAGGCAGCATCTTCGGGAGAAAGTGCTGCTTCTGATACAACGGAAACGGCAAGTGTGACAACGACAGACAGTCAGGCGGCTACGGTTTCAACTACAAGTGCTAATGTTCGTAAAAGTGCGTCTACTACAGCAGATGTAGTAAGTTCTGTTGCAAAGGGAACAGCCGTAACGATTACCGGTAAGGCATCTGGAAATGATGGAAAAGACTGGTACCAAATATCCTATACCGCGAATGGTGGTACTGCAACTGGGTTTATCCGTTCTGATTTGGTATCAATTGGTGCAGCCACAACGGAAGTAAGTGGTACAAAAACCTCCGGTACAGCATCTACGGATAATGCAGCAACAGATACACAGGATGAAGAACTTACTGAGGAAGGTTCCACAGAGGAAACTACAGAAACTACTACAGAGGGAACGACAGAAGAAAGCAGTGGAGCAGATGCGTCTGCAAATCAGTCTGCAACAGGTACGGTAACGGTAATAAATACAGAAGAAACACCGGCACTTCCAACAGGATTTCAGGAGGTTGCAGTGACCTTGAATGGAGATAGTGTTCGTGCATGGAAAAATGGTGATTTCTATATTTTTTATGCACAGGCAGCAGATGGTACCGAAGGATATTATATGTATGATTCTGTAGCAGCAGATTACCAGAGATATTTTATGACGAATATAGAAACAACTGAAGATACGACGACAAAGGATGCAGCGGGTATTTTAAAACCAGTTGTTATTGTATTGGCGGTTGTTTTGGTTATTTTGTTAATTATTGTTACAGTTTTAACGATTAAATTGAATGAATATAAAGAAGAACTCGGTTGGGATGATGAGGATTATTATCCAGAAGATGATATTGAGGATGAAGAAGAGGAAGAGGAAGAACCAGTTTTGCGTGTTCCTAAAAAGAAGAAACCAGTTGAAAGTGCTGCACAGGCACCAAGAAAGACAGCTGGACAATCAACAGCAAGACCCGCCGCAGTAAGAACTACAACAGCAAGACCTGCTATGGACTATGCAGAAAGACCTTCTGCTACAAAGAAGACGGTGTCCACCAGTAAGCCACGTAACTTCATGGAAACTGAAGAAGAAATCAGACCAGTTAAGAAAAAGGTAGTGAAAAGACCTGCACCAGCACCTTCTGCAGATGACTTTGATCCAGATGATGAAGATACATTTGTATTTATTAATCTGGATGGTGATGATTTAGACTAATAGAAATATGATAAGGAACGCGACTATTTATGAATTATTAAAAAAAAATAAATAGTAGCGTTCTTTCTTGATTAAAATGCTAGTTGTGATATATTGTATATAACAGAAGCGGAGGCGAAATAAATATGATTATAGAGATTGATTTTAACAGTGATGAAGCACTCTATATACAGCTTCGTAATCAGATTGTAATAGGTATTGCAACGAGCAGATTTCATGAAGGGGAGGCATTACCTTCCGTACGCCAACTGGCGGATACCATTGGCATAAATATGCATACTGTAAATAAGGCCTATACGGTATTAAAGCAGGAGGGCTTCGTTAAGGTTGACAGACGACGAGGTGCAATTATTGCGGTAGACATTGATAAGATAAGAGCCTTGGAAGAGATGAAGAGGGAGTTGCAGGTGGTTCTTGCAAAAGGGAGCTGTACGAATATTTCGAAAGAAGAAGTACATGCTTTAATAGAGGAAATATATGAAGATTATGGAGGACTTGAATAATGCAGTTACAATATACACAGAAGGCAAAAACAGCATTAAATCTGGCAATAAAGATGGCTAGAAATCTAAAACAGAATTATATTGGAACCGAACATATTCTATTAGGACTGATAAAAGAAAATACCGGAGTTGCGGCCCGTGTATTAATTGATAATGGTGTAGATGAAACACAGATGCTGGAAATGATTAAAGATTTGATTGCGCCAGGCAATATGGTAGCAGTTGTAGATAAGGATGGTTATTCGCCACGTGCAATGAAAGTGTTGGAAGATAGTCAGAAACAGGCAACACGTTTTCGCTCCGAACGCATTGGAACCGAACACATTTTACTTGCGATTCTAAAAGAGGGTGAAAATGTAGCGGTACGTCTGCTGAATACGATGAATATTTCTATTCAAAAGCTTTATATTGATGTGTTAGTCGCAATGGGAGAAGATGGAACCTTATACAAAGAAGATTTGGGAAACAAACAGAGTAAAAAGAAAAACGGAACAATTACATTAGATCAATATAGCAGGGACCTTACAGTGCTTGCCAAAGAAGGAAAACTGGATCCGGTAATTGGAAGAAGTGAAGAAATACAAAGAGTGATTCAGATTTTAAGCAGAAGGACAAAGAATAATCCTTGTCTGGTAGGAGAACCGGGTGTTGGCAAGACGGCAATTGCAGAAGGCCTTGCACAGCGAATTATGCTGGGAGATGTACCAGATACCGTAAAGAATAAGAGAGTCGTTACGCTGGATTTATCTGGCATGGTGGCTGGCAGTAAGTATCGTGGAGAATTTGAGGAACGTATTAAGAAGGTTATCAAAGAAGTAATTGAAGATGGTAACATTATACTGTTTTTGGACGAATTGCATACCATTATTGGAGCCGGAGGTGCGGAGGGTGCCATTGATGCATCGAATATACTGAAACCATCTCTTGCAAGGGGTGAGATACAATTAATCGGTGCGACTACGATGGAAGAATATCGTAAATATATCGAAAAGGATGCTGCTTTAGAGCGTAGATTCCAGCCAATTACAATCGAAGAACCAACAGAAACACAGGCAATTGAGATATTGAATGGAATCGCATATAAATATGAGGAACATCACCGGGTTACGATTTTACCGGAAGCAATCGGGGCCGCAGTTCGTTTATCAAGCCGTTATATCAATGACCGCAATTTACCGGATAAGGCAATTGATCTCATTGATGAGGCAGCATCAGCGATTCGTTTGAAGAATATGCATATGCCAGATGCCATGAAGGATTTGGCAGAAGAAATCAAGACATTAGATTTACAGATTGAGCGCGCAATCAAATTTGAATCATTTTCCCAGGCAGGGGAGTTGAAAAGAAAAGAAGATGAAAGCGTTAAGAAGTATAACCGTATGAAAGCCCGCTATGAGAAGAATCAGTTGGAGAGAAAATACGAAGTAGGAGAAAACGATATTGCGGAAGTGGTATCTACCTGGACCAAGGTTCCTGTAAAAAAATTGGCAGAGAAAGAAAGCGAACGATTATTAAAATTAGAATCGCTTTTACACAAACGTGTAATTGGACAGAATGAAGCAGTGGAGGCAGTATCCAGAGCAATGCGAAGAGGCAGGGTTGGCTTGCAGGATCCAAACAGACCAATCGGTTCGTTCCTCTTCCTTGGACCTACCGGTGTAGGTAAGACAGAACTTAGCAAAGCACTGGCAGAAGCAATGTTCGGTTCGAAGGACTCCTTGATACGCGTTGATATGTCTGAGTATATGGAACAGCATTCTGTTGCAAAGCTGATTGGTTCACCTCCGGGATACGTTGGATTTGAAGAAGGTGGTCAGTTGAGTGAGAAGGTTCGTAGAAATCCATATTCTGTTATTCTTTTTGATGAGGTAGAAAAGGCACATCCGGATGTATTCAATGTGCTATTGCAGGTACTGGACGATGGACACATTACCGACTCAAAAGGGCGCAAAGTGAGCTTTAAAAATACGATTTTGATTATGACTTCCAATGCAGGGGCACAGAGAATTGTAGACCCTAAGAATCTTGGATTTGCTTCCAAGACAGATGAAAAACAGGACTATGCAAAAATGAAATCCAGTGTTATGGAAGAAGTAAAGCGTATGTTTAAGCCGGAATTTATCAATCGTATTGATGAGATAATGGTTTTCCATCCGTTAAATAAAGAAGATATGAAACAAATTATTACTTTATTAGCAAAAAACCTATGTACACGATGCAAAACACAGATGAATATGGATTTGACTATTACAGCATCTGTAAAAGATTATATTGTCGATAAATATTCTGATTTGAAGATGGGAGCAAGACCTCTAAAGAGAGCAATTCAAACAACCATCGAAGATGCTCTGGCAGAAGAAGTTCTTGCAGGAAAGATAAAGGCAGGCGATATGGTCAGTGTTGGAATGAAGAATAAAAAGATTGCATTTTCGGTAAAATAGTAAATCACGTTAAAAACAAGTAAATATTTTGAAAAATATTAAGAGTTTTTTCAAATAATAAGGTAGTAAAAGTGATAGAAATCATTTATACTAAGAACAGAAGAAGTTCTTACAAAGAAACTAGGAGGATACTTAAGATGGCAGTAGTAGAACAGTTACTTCGTTCCGAGAGTGATGGCACAATCAGCTTTGGTAATCACAAATTGACCGAGAAAGCAAAAGTAGAAGATTTTGAACATGCAGGGGATTTATATAAAGTCAAAACATATCAGACAATGACAAAATTAGAGAAGAATGGAATGTTTGTATATGAATCTGTTCCAGGAACAAGCGTTAATAATTTTAAAGAAACACAAGAAGGGGTCAGCTTTTTTGTAGAGGGCGATGCAGATGCACAAATAACAATTGGTCTTGAAGAAGATATGGAGTATGAAGTAATTGTAGCAGGTGAAAATGCCGGAAAAATGAGTACCAATCTTGGTGGCAAATTAAATGTCAGCGTTGAACTTGCCGGTGCCGGTGAAGTAGATGTTGTAATAAAAAAATAATAATTATGTATAATTGAAAATAAAAAGAAATAAAAAATGCCTTTCCATAACTTGGAAAGGCATTTTAAAGGTGTGAAAAGAACTTCATGTGGGAGAAATGTGTGCGACCACAGGTCGCAGATGGGAGCGAAAATGGCAAAAGGTAAAACAACCACATTTTATTGTCAGGGCTGTGGTTACGAATCCAGTAAGTGGATGGGACAATGCCCTGGATGCAGAGGATGGAATACGTTTGTTGAAGAACCTAAGAAGGTAAATGCAAAAGGCAGGGTAAGCAGTGGAAATATACATATGGAGCAAATGAAGCCTATGAGTATTTCCGAGATTGATCTGCGCGATGAGGATAAGGTAAGGACACATATTGAAGAAATGGATCGTGTGTTGGGTGGCGGTATTGTACCAGGCTCTCTGACCTTGGTCGGAGGCGACCCGGGAATCGGGAAATCAACCTTATTATTGCAGGTATGCAGACACTTATCTGATGATAACCGTAAGGTACTCTATATTTCAGGAGAGGAATCATTAAAGCAAATCAAGCTTCGCGCAAAGCGAATCGGGGAATTCAAAGATACCCTGCAACTCTTGTGCGAAACAAATCTTGATACAATAACAACTGTTATTGAAGCGACAAAACCAGAGATTGTTATTATTGACTCCATACAAACAATGTATAGTGAAGAAGTGGCAGCCTCACCGGGAAGTGTTTCTCAGGTACGGGAATCTACCGGCATCTTATTAAAGATTGCAAAGGGAATGGGAATCTCTATCTTTATTGTGGGACATGTAACAAAGGAAGGTGCAGTAGCAGGTCCCAGAGTATTAGAACACATGGTAGATACGGTTCTGTATTTTGAGGGTGATAGACATGCGTCTTATCGAATATTACGTGGAGTGAAAAATCGTTTTGGCTCTACCAATGAGATTGGTGTATTTGAAATGCAGCGAGTTGGTTTGGTAGAGGTAAAGAATCCTTCAGAATTTATGCTGAATGGAAAACCGGAAGGGGCGAGTGGTTCCATTGTATCCTGCTCTATGGAAGGAACCAGACCAATTTTAATCGAAATACAGGCTTTGGTATGCCAGAGTAACTTTGGAATCCCCAGAAGACAGGCAACTGGAACGGATTTTAACCGCGTGAATTTATTGATGGCAGTGTTGGAAAAAAGAATGTGTTTACAAATGTCGGCGTGCGATGCATATGTAAACATTGCTGGCGGTATGAAGATTATGGAACCGGCAGTTGATTTGGGAATCGCAATGGCAATTGTGTCCAGCTATAAAAATAGAGCTATTGACGATGCCACGGTTGCTTTTGGGGAAATCGGTCTGAGTGGCGAAGTAAGAGCAATCAGTATGGTAGAACAGAGAGTGCAGGAAGTGAAAAAACTTGGATTTACGACTTGCATTATACCGTACTCCTGCCTGGATATGGTGAAAGATGTAAAAGACATAAAAATAATTGGTGTGCGGAGTGTACAGGAAGCGATTGACTTGATTTAGTTACTATTCACGGCTATTTTAAAATACATTCATAAAACACGGAAAAGTAAACTTTTCCTTATTGTCACTATGTGACAGTTTTATTTTATACATTTTAGAATAGCCTACATAGCAAATTTATGAAAAAGTCTGAATCTTACATGCAAGCATGACGATTCAGGCATTTTTCAAAATTAGCCGTGAATAGTAACTTGATTTAGAATAAAAAATAAAATTAACTATTGCCTTTCAATATGGCAATATGCTATAATACAACTCGGTGGTAAAATTACTGAGTTGTATTATCACATATAGGGGAATAGTACAGCGGTAGTGCGGCGGTCTCCAAAACCGTTAACGGGGGTTCGATCCCCTCTTCCCCTGCTTAATTTTTAAGAGAAATAAAGATGCTTGAAATGCTTATGAATAGGTGTTTCAAGCATTTTTATTTGGCAATTTACACAAACAAAGACCTCACAAGTTTACTTGTGAGGTCTCTGTTTGTGTAAAAGGGGAATTCTTCCGGAATTGCTAATTAGCAGACTTAGTTTTACATCTAAGCCATAATGAAGTATATTACTTTTATTACAATTATTCTATAAGTATATTGAGTAAAAATAGTAATATATTGACGGCAGACATAAATGTATAAATTGAATTTGAAAAAAAGCATGATAAATAAAATATTTCTAAATAAAAACAAAAATGGAAGAAATAGTATTACATCTATATTGCTTTACATATTGAAATATATAAAAAATATGTTATACTTTTTAGTGGTATTTTGAAAAGAAAGAGAACGAAGAATGGAGATAAAAAATGAGCAATAATTTTAATACACCGGCAGAAGTGATTGATGTGAATATTGCATGTGGAGTTACGAAAGCAAATCTTCCGCTGCTGAAGATGATTTTATTAGGAATCATGGCAGGTGCTTTCATTGCCATTGGAGGAGCAACAAGTAATGTAGCGGTACATACGATTGCAGATGTAGGGATTGCAAGGACGCTGGCAGGAGCGATTTTCCCGGTAGGACTTATGATGATTGTTTTTGTAGGTGGAGAACTTTTTACAGGCAACTGTATGATTTCCATGGCTTTATCCCAGAAACAGGTTACACTGTCAAAGATGCTTCGTAATCTGGTAGTGGTATATTTCAGTAATCTGATTGGAGCCCTGCTCACTGATGTTCTTGTTTTTTATAGTGGACAACTCGATTATACATCGGGAGCTTTAGGTGCATATACCATTAAGGTTGCACTTGCCAAAGTATCAATTACACCATTAAAGGGAATTGCTTCTGGTATTCTCTGCAATATGTTGGTGTGTATTGCTATTTTAATGGCGGGAGCTGCAAAAGATGTTGCAGGTAAAGTATGGGCAATCTTTTTCCCGATATGGGCATTTGTAATTGGTGGATTTGAGCATTGCGTTGCCAATATGTTTTATATTCCGGCTGGGATGCTAGCCGCTACTAATCCGGCTTATGTAGCCAAAGCAGAGGAATTATATGGAATTACCAGTGCACAGAGTGCTTCCATTACGGTATTGCAGAGCCTTCGTAACTTTATACCAGTTACGATAGGGAATATCATCGGTGGAGCTCTTGTCATTGGAATGATGTGTATCTTAATTTACAAAAAAGAATATGAAGCAAAACTTTAAGTTAGTGGATAAGGAAGTGGCTGCACGGGAGGTTGTGAGTACATTTTCACGGTGCAGACATAAGTATGCCGACTTTGTGTGGGACGCCTCATAATGCTGAAAATCTAAGAGTTCAAAGAGAAAATAGGTGACGTTTTTTAGGACGTACGAAACCGATGTCTGATGCGACATCGTGTCGCCAGACATCTCGCTCACACTTCGTGTGTTCGCGTTTCTGACAATGACATTTTCTTTTTGAACTCTAAAATTTTCTACGCATTATTCGGAAGTCCCACACAAAGTTCGGCATATTTACGTCTGTACCGTGAAAATGTATTCTACTATATCAAAGCAG
>JAQUYA010000153.1 GCA_028692055.1 Lachnospiraceae bacterium
AGCTCCTCCAACAGCTCCAGCAGCTGCTCTCTGGAGGTAATGATTTCGCCTTCCATTCCACACCTGCAACCGGCTTCGATGTTTTCTTTCCGGTCATCAAAAAACTTACATTCCTGTGGATTCAATTCATATTCTTTGAATAAATACTCATAAATCTTAACATCTGGCTTTGCGATACCGATTTCCCCAGACACTACCTTTCCATCTATATAATTTAGGAACTCTGCTTCCCTAGTATGCTTTTCAAATAATTCCTCAGAATAATTCGACAACAGATAAATGCGATATCCTTTTTCCTTTAATTCCAGCATCCTTTCCCACACATCTGGTCTTTTTACCGGCATAAGCTCTGCATGGTTTAAAAACCACGAAATGTTTTCTGCAAGCGCCGGATATTTTCTGCCATATTCGGTTATTACCTCGCAGGTATTCATTTCTCCTAAATCAAATAAATTCCAGGAAACATCACTAAATACCGTCGTTCCTACTTCCTCTGCATCTTCCTCTGACAGACCATGCTCCAATAGCATGTCTTTCCAACGATATCCTAATAGTACCTCTCCGACATCAAATATAAGATTTTTTATCATGTGCTCTGTTTCCTTTCACTGAGTTCTTGTCCTTTAATAACTATATTATATTTAAAATCTCTCTAAATCACAATATAAAACTCTATTTCTTGTTATTAACACCATTTCATTTACTATGCTGTCACTTTATTTTTTCTTTATAAATGATTTATAATTTCTTAATTGACTATCTGTTCTATGTGTTGTATAACATATATAAAGAAAGGAACAATAGAAATCTAAGAACTTCACTAAATCCTTTCTGTAACCCATCAAACAAATTATTCATTATATCAAAGGAGTGATTTTTATGTTAAGACCAGCATTATTTGAAGCAACGAAACCTATGTTTTTTGACAACGCATTTGACAAATTTTTTGAAAATGCATTTACCGATTTCTGGGGAAACGGTCTTAGCCGTTCAGAAGGATTTAATACCGATGTGTTAGACCAGGGAGATCATTATTTATTACAGGCAGAGCTTCCGGGATTTAACAAAGAAGATATTAACATAGACCTGGCTGATGACAAATTGACTATTTCCGCAGCACACCAGGAGGAAAACAACGAGGAGGATAAGAAGCATAATTATATCCGCAAGGAAAGACGTTACAATTCTTACACCAGAAGCTTCTTCGTAGAGGGTGTTACCCCTGATGATATCAATGCTTCCTACAAAGATGGTATTTTGGAAGTAACCTTTCCGAAAAAGGAACTAGCTGCCGCAGAGGAACCAAAGAGAATTGAAGTTAAGTAACCTTTTGTATAGAAAGGTCGGAGTACTGTAAACGGTACTCCGACTTTTTCACGTATAATGCTTCTGTTATTTCTGTTATTTCTATTATTTCTATTCTTCTATTTTCCTATTTCTATCCTATTTTATAATACATTTCTATCCTCGCCACGCAAAAAGCTCTCGGCATTCTTATAGACTTCGTCTACCAGACGGATTCTTGCTTCCGTACTTGCCCATGCCATATGTGGCGTGATGATTAATTTCGTACTGTCCTTAATTTTTCCAAGTGGATTTTCCGGTTGGATTGGCTCTTTTCCAAGTACATCCAGTCCGGCTCCGGCAATCATATTTTCCGTAAGTGCTTTATAGAGTGCCTCATCATCGATAATTGGTCCCCTGGCTACATTTACGAGAATTGCAGATTCTTTCATCTTCTGAAAAGCTTCCAGATTAAAGATACCTCTTGTTCTGTCTGTTAACGGACAATGAATCGAAATAATATCGGATTGCGTCAGGAACGTATCCCAATCCACTCGTTCATAATCGGAAGAATTATTATTTCCAGATGCCGAGAAGAAAATAACTTTGGCATCAAATGCGGTCGCAATTCTGGCAACTGTTCTTCCAATATTTCCCATTCCGATAATGCCCCAGGTCTTTCCCTCTATTTCAAAAAACGGTAAATCAAAGTTTGAAAATCTTGGCTGGGAACCGTAGGTTCCTGATTTTACATAGTTATCATAAAAACTCATATTTTCAAGGACATACAGTGCTAGCGCTATCGTATGCTGTGCAACTGCCGCAGTAGAATAATTTCCTACATTCGTTACCTTTATCCCTCTGCTTTTCGTGTAGGCAAGGTCAATATTATCCACACCCGTTGCCGTCACGCAAATAAGCTTTACATTCTTTGCATCCTTTAGCGTACTTTCGTTCATTGGTACCTTGTTTACAATGATAATATCTGCATCCTTCATTTTCTCTGCTGCATCTTCCGCAACACTCACTGGATACTGCACGCATTCACCCAGTTTATCAAAACAAGAAGTATCAATATCTGTTCCTAGACTATTTCTTTCCAATACTACAACTTTCATTTTCATGCCCTGCCTTTCCTGATTGAGTCCGATGTTTTATTTTATCATCTTCAATTCGGCAAGTCCACTACTAATAGCGGTAATATCTTTGGTTAAATTCGTCTTCGGTTTGGCTCTCTGCCGTTTCAAAATCTTTTTCGATAAATGCTGGTAATTTCCCTTCCGGTATATACATTGTAATAATACCTTCTCGACCTGATGCATCTGTAAATGTAACATCAAAATTAATATTTGGTTCGATTGGGTTTAATACGGAATTATTAAAGGAACCCGTCGCAGGATAAAATAAAGATACCAGCTCATTAATTTTTTCTTCATCCTCCGGCTTTTCGTTATCATAGGTCCATCCCCTGTAATCCGTATTGCCGCCAACATCATCATTTTCGTCGAGACTTCCCATTATCTCTATATTCTTGATATCCTCTGCTTTTATATCCTGAACTAACTGTTTTTCCTGTAATCCCATCTTTTCAAGTTGTGCAAGGGTTTCTGTAAAGGAAGGATATACATAATAGCCATATAAAGAGGAGGTATAATTATCCTTATACATGATTTCTGGTTCGATACGCAGCACACTTCCCTGCTTCTGTAAATCAGCAATAGTCAACTGTGACAGCTCCTTCAGATAAATATTCAAAAATATCTGAATTTCCTCTTTTTCCAACGTAAGAATCTGATCCTCTAAATTGTTATATACATTAACTCTCCTTATCTGTTTTATGTTACTTTCTGTAATTCCAGAGAGTGAATAAGCATTTGCTTTATATTCCGGACTTTCATAAATGGATTTCACATAAGGAAAAACTGTATCTATACCTACACCATAACTGCGGCATACTTCTTTTCCATTTGCAAGACGAAATTTTATAACATAACGGATTCCATGATCATACGCATCAGACCAGTAAGGAACACTCTCTTCTGCATCAACCTCGCTAACTCCTGCCTCAGCAAGTGCATATACGGTTGAAATATCACTAAGCTCCATGTGTTCCAGTTGATAACCTCCCTGCACCATACGGTTATTCTGCACAATTTTCCCATTCACAACATCAAAATCTGAGCCATTACTGTCACTATCAATATTTTGAAAAGCAACCGCCGCACTTACAATGGAGGATTCCTTTGGTAGATAACGGTCATATCCAAAGATATCCAATTGAAAACTCAATGCAATCAGACTAGCTGTAACCAGACAGAAAATCAATTGTGCCTTGTGATGTAAAACAGCCTTAAAGTCAAACCGGTAAATTGCTTCCATGGCAGCATGCGCCAAAACACCCATAAATATCAATCCAAACCAGAACCACGCATTCAAATCTGAATTAATTGCCTGGAAGAAGATTCCCCCCAGCAGCGCAAGTGGTATTACCAGCAAAATACGAATTACAGGTTCTGTTTCCTTAAACGCCATTGCTCTTTCCGCAACCTCTGACGGACGTCTTTTATAGAGCCAGACCGAAATAATCAATAATATGATTGTGATTATTGCACTTTTTATCAGAAATATGATTATATCATTTTGGGAAACCGTGATACCATCCTCTAATAGATTCAATATCGATATATAGGAAACTATCGGCGAAAAAACATCTACTTTTAAGTAGT
>JAQUYA010000050.1 GCA_028692055.1 Lachnospiraceae bacterium
AAAACTACTGTTACGATATTTGCTCATCGCAGTATACCTATTTAAGCCTGCCTGTCTTCGATAGATACAAATATCTTTGTAAATATATCACAAATAGGCATATTCGTCAATTTTCAATCGATGTCTAACTTCAAAAAGAAAGAGAAAAAGACTGTGTCTTTTTCTCTTTTGAAATTTGTTTTGTGCCTATTTAATTGTGTAAGCAGGACGATAAGCCGGGTTATGTCATTGAATGATCATCTATCTAGAGCTACTGTTACCAATAGCTTCAAGCGACCTACCTGAAAGCACAACGGGCCGTTGCATTGCTTTCTGTTTGGTCTTGCTTCGAATGGGGTTTACATATGCCCTTTCTGTTACCAGAAAGGCGGTAGTCTCTTAAGCTGCCTTTCCACCCTTACCATAGAAATCTATGGCGGTATATTTCTGTTGCACTAGCCTTGGAGTCGCCTCCACCGGACGTTATCCGGCATCCTGCCCTATGAAGCCCGGACTTTCCTCACCTGTAGCCTTACGCTACAGCCGCGATCATTTGTCCTACTTATGAAAGTATCATATCATACTCATTTTTCTGTTGCAAGTAACGTTTTTTATACATTAAAGCAACTACCACCTACAAATTCCCTTACAATTGAATTATGTGGCAGATTATCACTTGGTATTCCTACAAAATATTCCAAAAATTTCAACATTCGTTTTGCTTCAAAATATTCTGGTTCTCCTTTTTGAATGCCATATAATAATGGCTCTGCATATTGTTTCAATACTGCCAGCTCATAGATAAGAGCAGAATTAAACATTGCATCGGCACTCTCCTGATATGGAAAAATATTTTCTTCCTCCCCCCGTCTTACGGAAGGCCACATCTCTATCGTGCGTTTTGCGGAAATACCTCTGGTTCTGGCATCACGTACCATACGACGAAGCATTCTGGCATCTGTTGTCGGTATACGGTTATGTTCATCTACATTTAAAGTCGTCAATGCACTGATATAAACCTTGTATTTGCTGTCACTAGGCAATGCATAGGACATTTTATCATTTAAACCATGGATTCCTTCTATAACCAGAATATCTTCTCTACCCAGCTTCTTCCTGTTGCCATGATACTCCCGTAATCCTGTTTTAAAGTTAAAGCTTGGAAGTTCCACTTCTTTTCCATTCAGCAAATCCGTCATATCTTTATTAAATTGTTCTACATCAATAGATTCCAGACATTCAAAATTATAGTCACCATTTTCATCACGCGGTGTCTTGTCACGATTCACAAAATAATCATCTACTCCAATGGCATGTGGCATAAGTCCCAGTGTACGCAGCTGAATCGATAGACGATGGGAAAACGAAGTTTTCCCAGACGAAGATGGTCCGGCAATCATAACAAACTTGACATCTTTATGACTAAAGATATCCTTTGCTATCTCGCCAATTCTTCTCTCCTGTAACGCTTCCTGCACCAGAATAATTTCCTCTGCTTTTCCAGCACATATCTGGTTATTCAAATCGCCAACGGTATCTATCTGCATCATATTTCCCCATGTAGTCGTCCGAAGCAGTGTGGAAAATAATTTTTCTCTTGGTTCAAAAGGATCAATGACCGTGGGACTGTTCTTATTAGGCAATATAAGTAAATAGCCACTATGATAAGGGATTAAATCAAAATGTTTGATATAATCCGTACTTGGCAGCATATAACCATAAAAGTAATCAAAATAGCCATCTAACTCATATACATTCACATAGGAGCTTCTACGATAACGGCATAACTTCACTTTATCGTACAATCCTCGTTCTTCAAATAATTTTACAGCATCATCAATATGACAGCTTCTCTTCAAGATAGGTTTTTTTGCCTGCACCAGTTCCCACATGTGCTGTTTCACTTCGTCCACCAGCTTTTGTGTCACCTTCACGTCGCCTTTTTCGCTGCAATACAATCCATTTCCAATCGAAAACTCTACTTTTATTTTTTCTTTTTGTTTTACGCCTACTACATCATAAAGTGCCTTCGCAAACAATAATAAAGCTGTTCTTGCATAAGTTTTATGACCAATTGCATCTTTTTGCGTGGCAAAAGATACTTCACAATCCTTTTTGACTGATTTCATCAGCTCATAAATCTTACCATCTACAATAACCGCCGCAATTAGATTCTCATACTGTGCCTGGTATTCCTTTGCGATTTCCTCAAAAGTCGTATATTTTGCATATTCCTTTGTAACTCCATCAACGGTAACTTTAACGTTCTCTCCCATAGCCTAATCCTTTCTGCCATCTCAGATTGTTTTAAATGGATTTTTTTCTTTTATCGTGCCGACTGTTAACTCTGGCATTTCTCTCTTGAAAAATTCCTGCATATAGGGTGTAAATATTTTTTCCAGGCCAAAATGACCTGCGTCTATAATTGTAAGCCCCTGTTCCATCGCATCCAGAGCTTCGTGATGTTTAATATCACCCGTTATTAATACATCTGCACCGGCATCCAATGCAGATTGAATCATATCTCCACCGGAACCTGGTGAAATAGCAGCTTTCTCAATCGTCACATCTAATTCCCCATATACCTGTACATGCTCCAGTACAAATATCTGTTTCACATATTCTGCACATTCCTCCAAGGACATAATTCTTGGCAGGCTACCAAAACGACCGATTCCTTCATTGGCAATTTCATCTTCATATGTCACGTCCAAAACACGGCGTTTCTGTAAACTAATCTCGTCTGCCGCTGCATCTGCCATTCCCATGATATCGAAGTTTGTATGCATTGCATAATAGCTGATATCACTTTGTAACAGCTTCACAATACGACGTCCAATAAAGTTCTCTGTATTTACACTTTTGATTGCTTGAAAAATAAGTGGATGATGAGTAATCAGCATATCTGCTTTCTGTGCAATTGCCTGATTAATTACATCCTCCGTTGCATCCACTGCGATTGCCACTTTATACACTTCTTTTTCTTTTCGTCCGACCAGAAGACCTACATTATCCCAATCTTCAGCAAAAGAAGGGGGTGATAATTCTTCCAGTTTCTGAATGATTTTCTGACATTTCACAGTAACACCATCTCCTAACTCATAAGATATCGTGCTGCTTTTATCTGTTCAAGTTCCTTATGCAGCTCCATGATTCTGTCTCGTTGCTTTTCCGTTTGTTGGTTTTTATTTGTTAAATCGAGAATTAACTTTTCTGTTTTTTTCTGTTGCAATGCAAGAAACTGCATAAAAACAGGATGTTTCTTTTGTATCAATAGTTTCCCATAGATATCATAAACCTCTGGCATTTGTTCCTCTGACATCTGCTGTTCCATTTTCTTCGGAATTGCGCGCATCATTGGATAATATTTTTCTTCTTCAAAAATCATATCTTCTTCTACAATAGCAAACCCGATTTCACGCAGATATGCTCGTACCAAAAATACTTCAGACTGTGGCTGCAATACCAGTTCTTTCATACATACTACCTTTGAAGCACCCTCCTGCAGAATCTGGACCATTAATCTGCCACCCATACCCGCACAAATCATAGTATCCACTTCCCGTTCCCGCAGATTTTGTGTTCCGTCGGAAAGTCTTACCTCTATGTAGGATGCCAATCCATGCGATGCAATATGCATATTTGCCCTTTCCAATGGACCTTTATTTACATCCATTGCAATCACATGCGGTGCAATTTTTTGTTCAATCAGATAAATCGACACATAGCCATGGTCACATCCAATATCTGCAACCACATTTCCCGGAGATACCAGATTGACAACTGCCTGTAATCTTTTCGACAATTCCATTCTTGCACCTAATCCAAATAATCTTTTAATTTACGGCTTCTGCTTGGATGACGAAGCTTGCGCAGTGCTTTTGCTTCAATCTGACGAATTCTTTCACGCGTTACATTAAATTCTTTTCCCACTTCTTCCAGTGTTCTAGCTCGTCCATCATCCAGTCCAAAACGAAGTCTGAGTACCTTTTGTTCTCTATCTGTCAACGTACTGAGTACCTCTACCAATTGCTCCTTCAGTAAGGTAAATGCTGCTGCATCAGCCGGTACCGGTACATTATCATCCTGAATAAAGTCTCCTAAATGGCTGTCTTCCTCCTCACCGATAGGTGTTTCCAAAGATACCGGTTCCTGCGAAATTTTCAAAATTTCACGTACTCTTTCCACCGGCATATTCATTTCCTTTGCAATTTCTTCCGGAAGTGGTTCTCTGCCTAATTCCTGTAATAGTTGTCTGCTTACACGAATTAATTTATTGATTGTTTCAACCATATGCACTGGAATACGAATCGTACGTGCCTGATCCGCAATTGCTCTCGTAATCGCCTGGCGAATCCACCATGTAGCATATGTGGAGAATTTATAGCCTTTGCGGTAATCAAATTTTTCTACTGCTTTTATCAGCCCCAAGTTACCCTCCTGAATCAAATCCAGGAATAACATACCACGTCCTACATATCTTTTTGCAATACTAACAACCAAACGAAGATTGGCTTCTGCTAATCTCTTTTTGGCTTCCACATCACCTAATTCCATTTTCTTAGCTAATTCTATTTCTTCTTCTGCCGAAAGCAGTGGTACTTTACCAATTTCCTTCAAATACATACGAACCGGGTCTTCAATATTAATTCCGTCTGGTACGGACAAATCGATTTTTTCCACATCCACTTCATCTTCTTCGGAAATGATGATTTCGTCCTCTTCATCTTCTTCCTCCGTCATACGAAGTACATCTACATTATTTTGCTCTAATGTTTCCAGTATCCTATCAAATTGGTCATCTTCTAAAGTGATATCGCTAAAGAAATCACTAACCTCCTGATATTCCAAAACATTCTTTTTCTTTTTTGCAAGACTGAGAAGTTCTTTTAATCGCTCATCAAATTTTGCTTGTGCATTTTCGTCCATTATTAGTCCATCCTTCCAAACTTACCAACTTTATTTTATTTTTATCCTTAATCCAAATAAATATGCGTTTTTTCCAGCTCTTGCAGAGCCTTTTTTCCCTCAATAACCTTTGTCAGTGCATTTACATCTGCTCCCAGATTCGCACTTGCCTGTTCATAACTGTTTTTTTTCACATTTACCACAATATCGTGAAATGCCTTTTCTCTCTCCTGTTTTGTTTCCAACTGCTCTAATTTCGTATTAAAAAGGCTGGCTACTTCCTTTTGTTCTTCCTCATCAGTAAACATGCTGATTATCGCTGCAGGATTAAATCGATTCATTTCCAAATCATCAAATAGCTTTGTAGCTACTTTTTTATATAATTCCGTCGTAAAATCCTCCGGAGTAATATACCTTTGTATTTTTTCAAATAGCTTTGGTTCCTCCACCAGCCATGTTAAAAATAATCGCTGCGTACGTTTTGTCGCATCCTGTGGTGTCTGCTTGCTTTGAATACCGGATTTTGGTCGGGTTGCCTCTGATACCAGCCCTGTTTTTGCAGCATACCCAATAACCAGTCTGCGTAAGTTTTCAAAGCCAATATTGTATTTTTCCGCAACTGCCTCTATATAATTATCTCTTTCCACTTCCTCCTGAAATGTACATAATCTCTTTGCAATTTCCTGATGAAATTTTGTTTTGCTCTCTGGATCCTTTAAATCATAATCCCGCTGCAGCATACGGATAGAAAAAAAGAAACTGTTTTCCGCCTGTTCAATACGTTCCTGAAATGCCTCAGCGCCCATATTCTTGATGAACTCATCCGGGTCCTTATAAGGCTGCATATTGATTACTTTTCCCGACAATCCGGCTTCCTTTAGAATCGGCATTGCCCTAAGTGCTGCTTTCACACCTGCTTCATCACTGTCATAGGTCAAATACACTGCCTCAGTATACCTGCGCAGTAAATTAGCCTGTCCTGAGGTAAATGCTGTGCCAAGTGAGGCAACTGCCTGATTGAATCCCGCCTGATGCATGGCGATTACGTCCATATAGCCTTCACATAGAATGATTCCATTTTTACGTGAGGTTCTTGCAAAATTTAATCCATACAAATTTCGGCTTTTATCAAAAATCGGTGTTTCCGGCGAATTTAAATATTTTGGCTTGCCATCGCCCATAACGCGGCCACCAAACCCGATAACACGGTGGTTAATGTCCTGAATGGGAAACATCACACGATTCCAAAATTTGTCATACATGCCATGCTGCTCGTCCACATTTGCAAGTCCTGCTTCTCTTATAATATCCTCAGGATATCCCTTTTTGCGAAGATATTGAATCAAATCATCACTATATTTTAAAGAAAAACCTAAACCAAACTGCTTAATCGTCTCCTCTGACAGTTTTCTATCCTGTAAATACTTGTGTCCAATCGCACCCTGTTCGGTGCGAAGCTGATAAAAATAGTATTTAGCAGCTTCCTTATTAGCCTCCAAAAGTTTTGCTCTACGGCTTTCCTTCTTTTTGGCTTCCTCCGAATATTCAACTTCTGGTAACGTAACGCCCGCTTTATCTGCCAGATATTGAATGGCTTCTCCAAAGGTATAATTTTCATACTCCATAATAAAAGTAAACACATTTCCACCTGCCCCGCAGCCAAAGCAATAGTACATCTGCTTATTCGGACTCACGGAAAAAGAAGGTGATTTTTCATTATGAAATGGACATAGTCCAAAATAATTACTGCCCTTTTTCTGCAAACGAACATATCCGGATATCACATCCACGATATCATTCTTTTGTCGTATCTCTTCTACTACTTCCTCCGGGTAATACATGTAACAAACCTTGCCTTTCTTGAATCTATCTGTCCCAGGATTTTGGAATATAGATTTCTTCGTAGGTCGCTATTGCAAATCGATCCGTCATTGCTGCCAGATAATCGCATACCACTCTTTCCCTGCGTTCGCCCCGTTCTTCCATCAGTAGCAGCAAATCTTTTGGTAATGCATCAATATGCTTCATATAATAATCATACAACGTTTCCATCAACGTCTCTGCCTTGCTTTCTTCACTCTTCGCTTCTGGATTTGTATAGACTCTTTCAAACATAAATGCCCGCAGATTCTTCATCGCTTTCGCTACTTCCTCTGACATACAGATATCATCTTTATCCGTGCTATGGGTAACGATATCATGGATAAAATGATCAAGTCGTTCTCCTGTCGTGTATCCAATCACATCACCTATTTCTTTCGGCACATCGCCTTCCTGCAAAATATTGGCACGAATTGCATCGTCCATATCATGATGTATGTAGGCAATTTTATCAGACAGGCGTACAATCCGCCCCTCTAAGGTGCAAGGCATGCCTTCTGTCTGATGATTTCGAATCCCATCTCTCACTTCATAGGTAAGATTCAAACCCTGCAATCCTTTTTCCAGTACCTCTACCGTTCGTACACTCTGTTCGCTGTGTTTGAATCCATATGGGCAAACACGGTTCAGGGCACGTTCACCTGCATGACCAAAAGGGGTATGCCCTAAATCATGGCCCAGCGCGATTGCTTCTACCAAATCCTCATTCATACGAAGTGCTTTGGCAATCGTTCTTGCATTTTGTGATACTTCCAGGGTATGTGTTAACCGCGTACGATAGTGGTCGCCTTCTGGTGTCAGAAATACCTGCGTCTTATCCTTTAATCTTCGAAAGGATTTACTATGTAAGATTCTATCTCTGTCCCTCTGAAAAACCGGTCTGATATCACACTGTTCTTCCTCTTTTTCACGCCCCTTGGAATACATACTCAGTGTGGCATGTGGACTCAGATACTCCTGCTCCCTTTTCTCCAAATCTTCTCGAATCGACATCTATGTGACTCCCTTCTGCGCAAATGCCCAGCTATCAAAAAATACACCTATTATATATATTCTGCATTTCTACGATATTTCCTTTTTTATTTCTATAATCCCAATGCATTTACTGCAATAGGTACAATAACAACTGTCATTATACCCGCTACCACGATTGCAAGAGAACTGGTAGCTGCCTGTACCTCTCCTAATTCTACTGCTTTTGATGTACCGATTGCATGGGAGGCCGTTCCCAAGCCTAATCCCTGTGCTTCCGGTTCTGTAATATGCCATAACTTCATAATACCTGGTCCAAATACTGCCCCCATAATGCCGGCAACTACCACTCCGATTACCGTTATCGCAGCTACACCCTCTATCTCACCACATATGCCAAGTGCAATCGGAGTCGTTACTGATTTAGGCAATAAAGACAATAGCAATGCTGAATCTGTTTTTAACAGATAAGCGATGCCTGCCAAAATGCCTACATGTGCCAGGCATCCGCTTGCCACGCCAACAATAACAGCCGTTATATTTTTCTTCAATACCTGTATCTGACGATAAAGTGGTACTGCAAGGCATACCGTAGCTGGTGTCAATAAATAGGTAATGTATTTAGCACCACTATCGTATGTTTCATAATCAATCTTAAAAACAGAAAGAAATCCCATAAGTAAGAGCATTGCAATCAGAAGCGGATTCAAAATTGGAAAATCCCATTTTTCCTTTATTTTACATGCCATCCAATAGGCAAAAATACTTATCGCCACACCAAAATAAGCCGAATTACTCAGCATCTCATTCATTGACTTTACCTCCCTGTAAATCCTGCTGCTTTTTTGCTTTCCTTCTTTTTGACCGAATGATGGTCTGCGCGGATAGTGCTGTTACACTCGTTACAACAAAAGTGGATAAGAAAATCATTAGAAGTAAAGCCACTGCATTGTCCTTCATTATCTCCATAGATGCAATTAAGCTAACACTGGGTGATATAAATAGGATTGGCATGATACTAAGGAAAAAATCTGCAGCTCCTTCTATATTTTCCAAAGGAATAATTTTCATCATTAATAATAGAAATAACAGAATCAATCCATATACACTCGCTGGTACTGGAAAGGGTAGCAAAATATTCAGGAGCTCTCCTGCAAAACTTACTCCCGCGATAATTCCAAACTGTGTTAAATACTTCATTTTCAAACCTCTTCTTTCTGCCTTATATTATGCGTTTATTAACGGCAAATTTCAAAAATAAACTCTGCATTTTTTTCCATTGCCTCATATGCCGTTTTAAAGGGTGACATTTGAAATACATGCCACATTCCTTTATATATATCTAATTCCACCGGTACATTCGCCTTTAGCATCGCCTTATGGAGCATGGTGGAATCATTTAGCAATATTTCATTATCCCCTACCTGAATATACGTACGTGGAAATCCTGTAAAATCACCATATAGGGGAGAAATCAATGGATTTTCCAAATCCTCACCGTCCGCATATGAATTCGTTGCCATTTTGATGTAAGCAGCATCCAGAACTGGATCCAATGAAGCTCTCGTTTCATGTGATTTTCCTATTTCACATAAATCCGTCCATGGTGACATCAGCACTAAACCTCTTGGAAGCAGTCTGCCTTCTGCCTTCAGCCTGTGTACCAGACTCAATGCCAGATTTCCACCTGCTGAATCTCCTGCAACAATCACATTATGTGCGCCATATCCCAGCAGCATCAAGTAATCCCATGCCTGAATAGCATCTTCCAATGCCGCCGGATATGGATGTTCCGGTGCCAGACGATAATCAAAGCATAAAACATCCATGGATGTCGTGGAAGCAAGCTTCGTCGTGAGTGTCCTTGCATACAGACTACTTCCTGTCATATATCCACCACCATGACAGTACAAAATCACATATTTTTTCATATGCGCACGGTTGACACTCAGCCATTCCGCATACATCTCCTGTATCTGAATTGGTTCAATATTAATCTCCTTCTGTTTTCCCCATATAGCACCCAGATTATCCTGAGATTGTCTCTGTTTTTCCAAATCACGATTTTCTACTACACTATGTACTTTCTTAATTACATTCATCAAATTTTGATTACTTTTTGAGGATAACGCCATAATGGAAACCATACCTTTCGTTGTACATACAATATTTGTGTGTTTTCTTGCTATTCTGGTTATAACTATATATAATTAAAGATATCATAACTTCTTTTAAAACAAAAATCAATTTTCTTTTGGAGCGCGAATGACAAAAAATATAAAACGTATAACTGAAAAAGACAACTGGTACAAATTAGACCTATCTGCCATTGTTTATCCAACCTTACAACGCAAGGATTTTTCTTCTGTATACCGTCTTTCCGTTGTACTAAAAGAAACCATACAGCCCACAGTCTTACAGCAGGCTGTCGATATAGCCCTGAAGCGTTTTCCAACCTATAAGGTTGCTATTCGTAAGGGACTTTTTTGGCGTTATCTGGAGCCAAATCAGCGTCCCGGACCTTTTGTAAAACCGGATATACGTAACTCCTGTATGCCAATGCCTTTTAAGGCAAATAACCGGTATGTAATTCGTGTCTACTATTATGACCGTAGAATTTCTTTTGAATCACATCACTCTCTTGGGGATGGAACCGGTGGTATGTGTGTGCTGCAAACCATTACAGCTGTTTATCTGCGCTTACTGGGTGCCAGAATCAGCAATCAGTACTTTGTATTGGATGTCGAGCAGAAGCCGGATTCCGGTGAATTTGAGGATGCTTATCTTCGCTACGCCAATGCAAAGGTACGTCCTGCAAGACCTGGCGAAAAAACCTACCGTGTTCGCGGTACAAAAGAGCCCTTCTATACTTTAAATGTCATTAACGGAATCATGTCTGTAAAAGAGGTTTCTGCGGTTGCTGCCAATTATCATGCGACCATAACAGAATATTTTAATGCAGTACTCCTTTATGCACTTTCCAAAAAGCAGGAATCTGAGTGGCATCTAAAGATACGTCCGGTCAAAATAGCAATGCCGGTAAACCTGCGCCGTTTTTTCCCTTCTAAGACGCTCCGCAATTTTATTTCTATGATTTATCCGGCAATTGACCCACGCTTAGGTGATTATACCTTTGAGGAAATCATCAAACACGTGCATAATTATATGCAGTACTATATAAACGACAAGTTCCTTCGTGGAGATATTACAACCAATGCCGCCACACAACAGAATCCGCTTATTCGAATTGTACCTTTATTTATCAAGGACTTCGTAGTAAGACAATTCTATACCAAAATTCAGGATTGTAATTCTTCTGCCGGTCTAACCAACATGGGGGCTTTGAAGGTTCCCGATGATATGAAGCCTTATATAGAACGTTTCGATATTTATATGGGGCAGCCTTTTTCTTCACGAACCAATTGTGCGATTGTAAGCTTTGAAGACATTCTCACAATCAACTTTGCCAGCTCTATTATTGAAGCCGATGTGGAACGTTTGTTTTTCCGTAAATTAGTTCAGGATGGTATTCATGTAAAAATAGAAAGTAATCGAGATATGGAGGTACTTGAATAATGTCTTATTGTGTAAATTGTGGCGTGGAATTAAATGAAGATTTAACTTTTTGTCCTTTATGTAATACTCCGGTAGTAAATCCGGCGGCACATCCCGTATCTGTTCCGGCACATTCTGCTTTTCCAAAAGAAAAAGGCCAGGTAGATGTTGTAAAAAGAAAGGATTTGGCAATCCTGCTAACGATTGTTCTTTCTTCTACGGCGCTTACCTGCGGCCTTCTTAATTTATTTGTATTTAACCATATGCTATGGTCCATTCCAATTATAGGCGTCTGTGTTGTTCTTTGGGTTTTGGCAATTCCAGCTGTTATCTATACGAAGTTTACGCTCTATAGTTCCTTTTTCTTAGATGGTATTGCAGTTGGTTTTTATCTCTATGCTCTTACTTATATTACAGATGGAAACCAGTGGTTCTTTTCTTTGGCAATGCCCATTGTTATCCTGCTGACACTGCTATTAGAAATTTTTCTTTTCCTATGCATTCATTTACCACTCTCTTCCCTCACAACAGCACTCTATATCTTTGCAGAAATTCCTATTTTCTGTATCTGTCTGGAGTTGCTGATTGACAACTTTATAGGTTCCGCTTTACGACTATCCTGGTCCGCTATCGTACTTACTATTTGTGCCATTATTATTATTGCACTCATTACTGTTCTGTCACGCAGCAGACTTCGCAATGAAGTACGACGTCGTTTACATTTTTAATTCTGCATCTTCAAGTGACGCATATCCATAAAAAGCTGTCTCATTGGCGATAATCTGTTGTAACAGGTTATCGCCCTTTTTCCAGGCTTCCACCGTTTCCTGATAAAGCATATCGCATGTTTTCTCTGAGTAGGTTTTCAGTTCTGCACGCAGATAGCTTTCCATGGAAGAACCTTCTGAAACGTTGTCTTCCTCTGTATGGAGGGCTCTTCCCTGTGCCCGAATATGCGGATATTTCTCCAGCATTTCCTTGTCCCACTTCAAATGTATCTGCACAATTTCTTCGATTTTAAGTACTTCTCTTTCCGCAATTACTGGTAAGTAAGGAATCAGTTTCACGTACTCTTCCAGATAAGTCGTTTCCATCATACGGGCATACTTTTCAAATATCAGATTTTTTCCATCTGCAATTGCTTTTTGACAATCTGCCTGATAACTACGAAGTAAACCCTCTGAATATACAAGCCATTGACTCATACGCATACGGAAAAAAGTATCCGGGTCATCCTGACAGGAGGCTCTCCCCCCAGTATTATATACCTTTTGGAACATTTCCCATTCCATCCTCGATACATCAAATACTAATGTTTCCTTTTCTGAAATCTCAGCCATATGTTCGTCCTTCTTTCTTTATGCGGTTTTCTGATTCTTATTCAATTTCTATTTCCTGATAATCTCCCAGTGCATGATTTACTTCCACTACTAAAACAAGCTTTTCTCCATTTTTAATATAGGAAAACCCAGTAGGTATTAAATTCTTATTGGACAAATCATAATCATAGCTCTGTAATAAGGTTTGATAATCCTCTATAAAACCCTCCGACAGGTATGTTGTTAAATCCTCGCGAGTAATGCCTTCTTGCAGCATCTTATAACCATATCCATTTTGTAAAGCATCTGCCAGTTCTTCCAGATTCCCATAATCCTTTAGCCGCTTGTTTTTTCCCGTTGTTAAATCAAAGTTAAATGTGGATTTAATAGTCGTCGGGTATGCTGCTCCCTCATAATTACAATGCCCTCTTAAAATCATGGAAACCATTCCTGCATTTTGTGTTGTGATTTCATAGGTCATCGTATATTCTGTAATAGTAGATTCCTGATAATCCTGCATAGCGGCATCTTTAATGCTTGCATTCCACTGTGTCATTACCTTCTCATTCTTCATATTGGTAAATTGTGGATATGCAATATGAATATTTTCCTCTTCAACGATAACTTCTGTTAATTCATAAGAGGTATCCTGCTGTTCCGGTGCTGATAATGCATAAAATTCCATTGGTACATCGTACTTATTATAATTGGTCACTAATGTGGTTCCGGCTACGGTTAATACCAGTTCGTCCGCCTGATAGGCACTCAGGAAGGTGTCCGTAAGTCCTGCTATCACGATGTATTCGCCATCTTTTCCCATCATCTTTACATAATCTTTGAACTGTTTGGAAAGATCCAGATAGATTGTCTTTTTACCGTTTTCTTCTTTCTCTTCAAAGTTCTGTGCCTTTGTATCAATGGACACGATATTATGTCTTCCCAGCAGTCCCAGCAGAGTTGCAGCAGAAATTTCGCTCATTGACACCTCTTCCATTTTTAATCCGCCTACCGTTCCATTTCCATAATAAATAAATACTTTTTGTAATTCTTCTTCCGTTATTTCCTGTGTCGTTCCTTCCGTTGTATCTTTGCTTTCTGCTGCATCTTTATTTTCAACTGTAGTTTCTTTACTTTCTTCACTTAGCAATTCACTTTGCACTTCTTCGAAAATCGTTGATTCTTCCTTTACTAATTCATTTGCTTCTTCTAATTGTCCACATGCGGTCAGTCCTAATACCCCCGCCAGCATAATGCCAATTATCATTCCACTCTTTTTCCCCATTCAGAGTCCTCCAATATATTTTTGATTATTCTTCACTCTTTCTTTGCATAATCTGTTCTCCCGCCCAGTCCAAATCAATGCAATAGAATCTGTCCTGCAAAACTGGCATTTCTCTTTCTACCAATTCATTAATTTCCTCGTACATGGAAAATGGAAGTGTGATTCCACTTGGTCCTTCCCTGGTAAAAATAGTGAATTCGCAATTATTCATCTCGTTCCTTCGATAAAAATAAATGCGCTCTATTGTTTCGTCAGAAATATGCATTCTGGCGAAAGTCATTATCTTAAGTAGTTCAATCGTTCTATCCTCTAAGCCGCCTTCCAATACACGTACTTTTTCTCCAAACTCTTCCAAGGTATGGCAGAATCTTTTCATAAACAAAATCGTACTTTGCTGAAACCTCTCTGGAAGTTCTCTTTCCAGCTGTTCCGTATCTTTTAAATCGTTGATATACCATATCAATATCTTTTTCTTTTCGTTTACATACATACACGGATACAAAAGCTTTAGTATATGTCCACATTTCGGACATTTCCATTTAAATAAACTCAAATCCTCTGTTTCACGTCTATTTTCTTCTGTGATTATCTGTGGCAATTCTATCTCTTCTTTTTCCCCACACTTTGAACAGATACAATTGATTTTTCTCGTTGTTTCCATCTTGCCACCTCTAAATCCTGTTTGTTTCATATGCTTATAACGTTTTCTATTTTACCATTTCAGTCATTTATATGCAACCTCTGTCCATCTCCCTACTATCCTGTTTTGCATGCATATTTTCATTTTTAATATGAAAAAGAAAAATCTTCTTGACTATAAAAATACTTTGATATATAATTTTACGAGTGAGCAAACTTTGTTTACAAAATAAAATAAGCGCGAGTGCTGGAATTGGCAGACAGGCTAGACTAAGGATCTAGTGTTGGCAACGACGTGTGGGTTCAAGTCCCATCTTGCGCATGGATTGAAAAAGCTTCAAACTAAACATCTTAGTTTGAAGCTTTTTCGTTTTATAAAGATAACTATTAAATAATTTATTCATTTTTATTATGTGGTTTTGTCCCCTTGCTTTTCCCCGGATTTTCTTCCCTGCATTGATTAAATCCGTCCACTAATTTTTCTATCAGAAGCTTCTTCACATATACATCAAAACTCAGCAAGCAAATAAAAGAAAACATCTGCAAAAATTCCGCACTATCCTCTGGTGCATCTGTAAACGTTTTCTTGGATTCATCATAGGTCTTCATAATATCTTTTTGCATTTCTTCCACTTGTTCATGTTCCAGTGAAAATACTTCTTCATAGATATTTTCCAGATTAAACTTCTCATCCGTTCCAAAAAAGCGCTCTGATAGCGGATTCAGTAAACTCTGTATATCACTGATAGATAAAATACCCTTATAATAATATATAAAAATTAAAAGTAAGACATGTTCTTTTGAATACTTCTTTTTGATAGGCGGTGGCAGCAAATTATTCTTTGCATAGTTATTAATCATCGTCTTGGTTAATATCTTATCGTCATCACTTCTACTGCTATTGCGTAGCTTTTTATCCATAAATGTCGTGACCTGATCCATATATAAATCAATGTTTGGAATATCATCTGGTTTGATATAATCAATTCGTCCCAAACTCTCCATTATGCTGTTTATCAAGTCTTCCATATTTAGAGTCATTCTAACAACCGTACCTTTCTACTACATATTTACATATTTTTATTATATAGTATTGAAAACTACATAGCAAGTCTTTTCTATGGTATAACTTTTCTACGCGTTTTTAAAAAAATTAAATTTTTTTAAATTCCATTTAATCTACTTTACTTCACAACTTTAAAATGTTAAAATATGATATATCGCAAAACAGTAAAATTTTACTGTATGAAAGTGAGGGTTTTATGAATAAGAAAATCAAGACCGAGTCTGTTGATTATTTATTCGATGCTATTCTTTGTCTCAATAGCAAGGAAGAATGTTATAACTTTTTTGAAGACCTTTGCACCGTTAATGAATTGCTATCCCTATCGCAGAGATTCGAAGTAGCCTCTATGTTGCGTGAACATAAAACCTATTTGGAAATTGCTGAAAAGACAGGTGCTTCTACCGCAACCATTAGCCGTGTCAACCGTTCCCTAAATTATGGAACAGATGGTTATGAACTTATCTTTGACCGTTTAAAAGAGGATGAAAAATCATAAGATATCAGCTGTTATGTAAAAAAGCAACCTTGGAATACTTTATTCCCTGGCTGCTTTTTTCATATACTGATTCCAGTATCTATTATTTTTCCACATCTGTGGCATCTTCTGTCTTTATTTCTTCACTTTCCATTTTTGTATCATTTTTTATTTCGGCATCTTCTTTCGTTTTACTATTAACATTATTCATATTCATCGTACATCTGCCTTCAAACTTGGCTTTTTCATCAATTGAAAGACTTTTTGCTACGATATCGCCCATTATCTTGCTGGTTGCTGTCGCTTCAATTCGCTCTGTGATATGTAAATCGCCTATCACTTCACCCGCAATCATAATATTCGCAGCCTGTATTTTGCCTTCTATTTTGCCACTTTTTCCTACCAGTAACGTACCTTTCGTTTCCACATTTCCCTTAATTATGCCATCGATTCTCGTTGTGTCCTTTGTTGTAAAGGTTCCTTCAATAATAGCATCTGCTCCAATAATACTATTTATTTTTTCATTAGAAAAATCTTTTTTCTTTCCCAGCATGTTCTGCCTCCTTTTAGCCTGCTATTTCTAATAATGACAACGGATCTATAAACTCATCATTGCTTATAATCTCATAGCCCAGCCTTGTACTTGTTTCGTCCATTTGAAAAATAACGGTTCCTCTCGGAATCTCATCGCCCTCCGATACCCGGGCTGCTGCTGCATTTCGATAAACAGACACATAACCATTTCCATGGTCAATCTTAATCATATTTCCATAATCTGTATCATCCGGTCCAACATAAGCTACCGTTCCATCTCCTGCTGTGATTACATTCGTTCCTGCTGCTGCATCAAAGATAACCATCGGAATGTATGTGGCTCCCGCTCCCGCCGCTTCATTTGCATTTGCTTCCGTCATGCCTGCTGTTCCGCTGAGAGGAAAGCCTGTCGGCTTACATCTCTCTGCTGTTTCGGCTGCTTTTGCGGTTTCTTCTTCCACTTTTTGATTCACCGTATCACTCAATATCGCGACTTTATTCGTTAGTTCTTCTTTCTGTTGTGTTAACTCCAGATTTTGATTGGTCAGTTCTTCTACTTCTTTGCTTGTTCCATTAAATACCGTTACGCCACCTATGACGTTTGCGATTCCATAGGAACAAATAACCAATACCATTACGATTACACCAATGATTGTCTTTACTGTCCAGGAAGGCATCTGTATCTGTCTGACTGCATCCCCCGTTCCTGATGTTACAAGCATAAATGTATATCGTTTTTTCTTTTTGGTTTTCTTCTTCATAGAAAAATCACCTCCGATAAACATTACTATTCTACCACATGTATTTGCTATTCACAACAATTTCTTAACATTTTTGTAACATTTTACCATTTATACTATTCTTTCTCTTTTAAAATGGTCAGTAAATTTTATAATATTTTATTTTTTGTCTTTACTTTTTAAGAAGTGTGTGGTATTCTAATTTTGTTGTAATTATGCAACATAATATCATATTTTTTTGGAGGAATTTAGAATGAACAAAGGTACAGTAAAATGGTTTAACAATCAAAAAGGTTACGGCTTCATCTCAGATGAGCAAGGAAATGATGTATTCGTACATTACTCAGGATTAAACATGGAAGGCTTCAAATCTTTAGAAGAAGGCGCTGCTGTTGAATTCGAAGTAATCAACGGAGAAAAAGGACCTCAAGCAGTTAATGTAGTAAAATGCTAATTGGTGCTAAACCAGAGCAAATTTAATCAGTTTCACGATGTGCCTTTTCTTATATAGTTTTTATATTTTGAAATAAGCAATATCATTTTAACGGATTAAAACGATTTTTATAATCGTCAAAAGGACTAGTCTTTCGACTAGTCCTTTTTGTTACGCTATACGCTACTCTTTTATATAGTTTAATACTTCGTCAAATTTTAGACTTCCTCCAAACAAATCCAATGCACTTCCGATTGTCACATTGATTTTATTATTCCCCAGCTCCTTCAGCAAACGAATATCTTCCTGTGAATGTACACCGCCTGCATAGGTCACCGGGATTTTATTCCATTTTCCAAGCAGCTTCACCAGCTCAATTTCAATTCCATTTGCTTTTCCCTCTACATCAACTGCATGAATCAGAAATTCATCGCAATACTGGGACAGTTCGTCCAATGCCTGTTCATTCAAAACAACCTCCGTAAATTTCTGCCAGCGATCCGTTACCACATAATACTGTCCATCCCTTTTTCTACAGCTCAAATCCAGCACCAGCTTATCGCTCCCCACTTTAGCCGCTAAGTCTTTTAAATGCTCCAGATTTATTTTTCCGTTTTGGAACACATAGGAAGTCACAATTACATGCGATGCTCCTGCATCTATTAAGTCCCCTGCATTCTCCGCAGTCACACCACCGCCCACCTGTAACCCGCCCGGATAGGTTCGCAGCGCCAGCATTGCCTGCTTATACGTTTCTTCATAATATTCACTGGTACTCGGATTCAATAGGATAATATGTCCCCCTTTTATCCCTTTCTTTTTATAAAAATCTGCATAAAAACCTGCATCCTTTTCAGAAATAAAGTTCTCTACCGCTCTATTCTTCTCATCCGTCAGACTTCCACCTACAATCTGCTTTACTTTCCCATTATGAATATCTATACAAGGTCTAAACTCCATTTTCCTGCCTCCTGAAGGGATATAATTTTACGCTAAGTTACTTGCTGCGTTATGCACCATTACGCTTGGAACCGAACGAGAGCGACTCCTAAATAGAAACGTTCCAGCTTGGCTTTGTATTTAATTATTCAAATTATTTTTT
>JAQUYA010000154.1 GCA_028692055.1 Lachnospiraceae bacterium
TATCCGATTACTGCCTGCAAATCCGGATTATTCTGATAATAATACCTGGCATCAAAAACCGTCGAATAATCACGTCCATTATAAGTTGTATCTGTCACTTCTGCTTCCGGTTTATTTTGTAAATATGGATTTCTCAAACAATCCGCAAGGATTCGATAATAAGCATCTTCACGTCCTGCGCGTGCCTTATAATCTTCTGCATAGTTATGTAAGACGTTATAATCCATTAAATAACCATTATCCAAAAACATTTCCAGATTCTGATATGCATTACTGGCTAAATTTAATGAAATAGTCGAATGCTCCCTATCCGCAATGGAACTAAAATTCCAAAAATATCCTTCTACTTTCGTCAGATACGCTGGCAGCCAGCTATCCTTATCTTCACTTCCGGTCCTACTCTGCATTTCTGCATTCGTTGTAAAATGCTGGTTGCGAACAATATTTGCCTGTGCATTTACCGGCATACAAAAACTACCTGTCAGAATTCCAATACTTGCTGCATATGTGCAATATTTTTTCCATATTTTTAGTCTCATATAAAAATACGCCCTCTTTCTTCCATGCATTTATTCACTTTGTTATTATAATCTTTTCCTCACTATCCTGCAACCAAATAGTAGTAAACGAATTCCAGGAAAGCTCTTTCTATTATTTCATTTTATACTATTTTTCTTCATTTCTCTAGGAGATTCTCCAAATAAATTCTTAAAACTGCGTGAAAATGTAGAATGTTCCCGAAATCCACTTGCATAGCAGGCCTGTGTAATTGGCATGCCATGCAGGATTAAGTCCTTAGCCTTTAGCAGACGTTTATGATTGATATAATTACCGATGGAATATCCGGTTTCTTCTTTAAATACACGCATCATATGATATTTGCTCATATAAAAATGAGTTGCAAGTGTATCTATATATAATTCCTCCACCAGATTTTGATTAATATAATCCAAAATATCAACCACTTTTTGATTATAAAAAGCTGTATTAATGTATGCTATTTTCTCACCTAATGCTGCACGGTTCAAATGTACCATAAACTCCAGAAAAAGAAGCTTATGATACAACTCCCCCGCATATTTTTCATGTGGTATCTCTGGGTTTAGATTGTGTTTGATATCCATAATCGTCATATAGAGCCGGCTTTTTCCCAATGATGGGATTCGAAGTACATTGGCATGCTCCCTTTTTGCAATTCGAAAGCACTCTGTCAATCGATAATCTTCCTTTTCATACTGCTCCAGAAATTGAGGTGAAATATAGAAAATAATTCTTTCATACTCCGTTCCACTTTCCACACGGAGCTTATGAATATCATGATGTTCCACTAATACAATATCATAGGGGACTAGTTTATATGCCTTTCCCTCCACGACATAGCTTACCTTCCCTTTCAGAAATATAATGATTTTATCAAACTCATGATAATGATTTTCATATTCTCTTGGTTCGCTGTCTGATAAATAGAACATTTTAAAATCATTATCCAGATATCCTTTTTTTTCATACAAGTCATTCACTCTTAGCTCCTATCTACACACTGCTGTCAACTTAAGAAATCTACTTTCTTAATCTTACATCATAACAAGCATTTTTTGCAATGTATTAAGCATTTTTTTAATATCTTTTGCATATTGTGTAATATATACTGTAAGTACAAAACTAAATGATTATATACAAAGTCCGGTAGGAAATATTTCTGTGCAGAAGTATTGGAAAACGGGCGGAATCGAGGACTATCTATGGAACAGCTTTTCACAGCAATTAATAATGTTTTTGAATTTGTAACCCCTGTATCTGACTTCTTTTGGGATTTCCCAACCAACCTTGCATGGTACTCCAGTATTCCGATTCTTGGAAATTTCTCTCTGGCTGTTATTCTGCTCATCGGTTCCGGCATTTTCTTTAGTATAAAAACCGGTTTTATTCAGGTAACACATTTTAAAAAAGGAATCCATCTGCTGGCAAAGAAAAAAAGTGATGAAACAGGAATTTCCTCTCTTGCTGCCTTCTTCTTAAGCTCGGCTATGCGTGTTGGACCAGGTAATATTCTGGGTGTAACCGGTGCTATCTCCGTAGGCGGTCCGGGTGCACTTTTCTGGATGTGGGTATCTGCTTTCTTCGGTATGTCAACGGCATATTCGGAAGCTGTTTTAGCTCAGATTTTTAAAGAAAAGAAAGACAATGAATTTGTTGGCGGTCTTCCCTTCTATGGGAAAAAGCTCCTTGGTAATAAAGTGTGGGCAGGTGTACTTCTTTCTGTTATGTTTATTGTATATGCGATGTGCTGTCTTCCGGCACAGGGTTTTAACGTGGTTTCCTCCATCGGACAGATGGCTTCTATTGTAACAGGAAATACCATAGCTACTTCTTCTGTCTTCTACTATCTGGTTGCTGTCCTCCTTGTTCTGGCTACCGGCTATATTGCTTTTGGTGGTATCCGAAAAGTAACGAAAGTAACCGATAAAATGGTTCCTATTATGGCTGTTGTTTATGTGGTTACCGTATTTGTTCTGATTCTTATGAATTTAAATTCCATCTCTTACTTCTTTACTGCAGTATTTAGTGGTGCTTTCACTCCACAGGCAATCTTCGGTGGTGCCTTTGGTACGGTACTCGTACAGGGTGTCAAGAGAGGCTTAATGTCCAATGAAGCTGGACAGGGAACGATTACAATGGCAGCCGGTGCTGCCAATACCGACCACCCTTGCGAACAGGGATGCGTGCAGTCTATCGGTGTTTTTCTGGATACTATGGTTATCTGTTCCCTTACCGGCTTCGTCGTTGTTATGGCTCACGTGTGGACTGGCGCAGAAAGTGAAGCATGGTTTGCCCTGGATCGGCTTCCTCGTTTCCTGGCCTCTGCCCAGGTTCTTACCCCAGGCACCTTATTTAACAGCATTGTTGCTTTCCTGCTTACGTTCTGTTTCTGTTTATTTGCCTTTACCTGCTTAATTGGTATGATAAGCTTCTCTGAAATAGCCGCAAATCGCATCAGCACGAAGAAAAGTTTCATTCGTTCCATTCGTACTCTTGGTATATTAATTACGACCTTTGGCATCCTTTGCAGTCTTGCCGGTCTTGACCTCGGTAACCTGTGGGCTATCTCCGACCTCGGTAATATCCTTATCGTGTTTGCAAATATCCCACTATTATATATGGGTGCAAATTATGTGATGAAAGCTACTGTTCATTTTAAAAAGGAGGATGGAACTCCATTTACTTCTGCAGTCATTGGAACTGAATGTGAATATTGGGACAAAAAAACAACTGCTATATCAAAATAGCAGTTGTTTTTTTACATTGCATTCTTAAAGCAGGATTTTCGTTTATTTCTCTTATCTTCATACAAAACGTTATCGGCTTCTTTTAAGATATCTTTTAAATCCATGCTTGTATGTGCGATAACTTCTTTTACCCCAACGGACATTTCTACATAATATGGCTTCTCGCAATATGTATTCAATTCTTTCGTCAGAGTTTCAATATTACAACGTATCCGGTGAACTAGATTTGGCTCATCAATTACCATATAGGCAAGAAATTCATCTCCGCCTATTCTACCGATTGGATCCTGCTGTCGAAAGCTTTCCTTTAAAATTTTTGCAATACTTTTCAATGCAAAATCACCTTCATTATGCCCAAATGTATCATTTACCTGCTTTAGATTATCCATATCAATAAACACAACTGCTACCAGTTTCCCTGGATTTTCCAATAATTTATCCAGCATGGCTTCAAAAATACCACGTCGGTTTAATAGACCGGTCAGTTCATCCGATATGGACAGATGATTGAGCAAGTCATTTTTCTTACTAATCATTTCTACGCTGTCTCTTAGTCT
>JAQUYA010000155.1 GCA_028692055.1 Lachnospiraceae bacterium
CAAGACTACGAGAGTGTGCGGTCAGGCTGATAAGAATGTGCAGTTACAGGCAAGACCGCGCGGTCTGATAGGTGTCAGACGGGATTTTAATTTGCTGTTGCACCCGATTGTAATTCGCCGTCTGACACTTGGGCACCTGAATCGTAATAAAAATTGATATTTAGGAAAACATAAGATATACTTTTTGTGTGCAATGTATACAAGATGGAACCTGAGAAGGGAATGACTCAGCTATGAGAAGAGCGGGATGGTGCCTACATCATGTAGTAGTGATTTTGAAGAGAAAAATGAATATAACAGAGCTCAATAGTGCTTTGGCGAGGGAAGGAATTACCTGCACGGAACTTGCATTGGAATCCTTCTTACAACAGGAAAGAAAGAAATTGTGTGTTAGTCCTGAGGAAAGTATAGAAGGGCTGGAAACGTGTCTAATAATAACAGATAGCGGCGAAATTGCCCGGAGTTTTGCAGAAAAACAGATAGGAGTAGTAGCATTGCTTCATCGTGAAAGTGAGCAGGAAGACTTTTGGGGATTAGCCTATGCAATCGATGGACTAAATGACATAGATGTCAGGTATTTGGACAGAGTATACCGCAGATTAAAAGGCATACCCTGGGATATATTAGAAACGAAGCGCTGCCGGCTTAGAGAAATTACGGCTGCGGACGTACCGCGCATAGCGGAGCTTTATGAATATCCCTCTGTGAAAAAGTATATGGAGCCATTGTATACGCCATTGACCAGGGAAATCGCGTATACAGAAGATTATATTAAACATGTCTATGGATATTATGAATATGGAACATGGGTAATCATTGAAAAATCCACTGGAACTATTATTGGCAGAGCAGGGCTTGAAAATTATGCGGATAATCAGAAGGATACTGGCCAAGAAAGTAATCAGAAAAAGGAGAACCCTGAAAACAGCCTGTCGGAAAAAGCTGGGCAGGAATGCGGGGAAAAACAGGTTGAGCTGGGATATCTGATAGGAGATGCCTACCAGAGATGCGGGTTTGCCTATGAAGTCTGCAGTGCAATATTGCAGTATGCCAAAGAGCAGCTAGGGATACCAGTAGTGTGGACACGTATAGATAGGGAAAATAAAGCTTCCATAAAGCTTAGTGAGAAGCTTGGATTTCAAGGGGTGAAACAGACGAAAGATACAAACATGCTGCTACTTCGATATGAGATGAAGGAGAAAATATAAAAATTTTATAAAAAACATTTGACATTGAAAATGAATTATGTATAATAATATTCAAACGAAGGCGTTTCTAAGAAATATTCTTAGAAGCGTCTTTTTTGTTTTATGTAATAGGAAATTGCTCCTGCCAGTGTAGTGTTAGGCAGAAAAAGCGGAGCTTTTTCCAATGCGAACTTGTTCGCTATTTTACTAATAGGGTAATCCAAAGAATGAGGAGGAAGCAGAATGAAAAAATTGGAAATTATTATTAAGCCTGAGAAATTAGAAGATTTAAAAGAAATTCTTGATGCCAATGAAGTAAATGGACTCAATATCGTTAACATTATGGGTTATGGTAATCAGAAAGGTATTGTAAAAAAATACCGTGGAGCTGAGTACAGAGTAAACCTGTTGCCGAAGATTAAAGTAGAAACGGTTGTTCCAAAAGAAACAGCGGAAAAGTTAATTGATAAAATTGTGGCAGAAATAAATACCGGTAATTACGGCGATGGTAAGATATTCGTTTATGATGTGGAAGATGCCATTCGTATTCGTACCGGTGAGCGTGGTTCCAATGCTTTATAAGAAAATAAAACTTGTAGGACATATGCAAGGTTATCAAAGAAGATAACAGATAAGATGAAAGAGGAGTCATCTTACCGGTTATCTTTTTTTAATACAAATTTAGGAGGAAAAAATTATGGGATTATCTGATTTAATTGCGAGCGGCATGGGAAATGTCGAAGCAACCGAACTATTATTGAATATTGTGTGGACTTGTGTTGCAGCATTTTTAGTATTTTTTATGCAGGCAGGCTTTGCAATCGTAGAAAGTGGATTTACAAGAGCTAAAAATGCTGGAAATATTATTATGAAGAATTTAATGGACTTTGTATTAGGGAGCATTTTCTTCTTCCTGATAGGAGCCGGTATCATGTTTGGACCGGATATCGCTGGAATATTAGGATTTGGAGGCATTGGAAATCCATATTCTCTGGCAGATGCATCAGGCATGTATAATGGACTACCGGTAGGCGTATTCCTTATTTTCCAAACAGTATTCTGTGCAACCAGTGCAACAATCGTAAGTGGTGCCATGGCAGAAAGAACGAAGTTCTCTACCTACCTAATCTATAGTGCTTGTATTTCTATCTTTATTTATCCTATCACAGGTCATTGGATTTGGAGTGATGGCTGGTTATCCGGTATTGGTTTCCATGATTTTGCAGGTTCTACTGCAGTACATATGGTAGGTGGTGTGTGTGCTTTCATTGGTGCCGCTATTGAAGGCCCAAGATTAGGAAAATTTGAAAAAGACGGTAAAGTAAACGCAATTCCGGGACACAATATTGTAATTGGTGCCCTCGGTGTATTTATTCTTTGGTTCTGCTGGTTTGGATTTAACTGTGGTTCTACAGTAGCAGCAACCACATCACTTGGTGATATCGCAATGACAACGAATCTTGCAGCCGTATGTGCGACTGTAACCGTATTATTTATTACTTGGAAACGTTATGGTAAACCAGATGTTTCTATGACACTGAATGGAACTTTAGCCGGTTTGGTAGCAATTACGGCAGGCTGTGATGTGGTTTCTCCATATTCTGCTATGGCAATTGGTGTAATTGCAGGCTTTATCGTCGTATTCGTGGTAGAGCTTTTAGACAAAGTATTAAAAGTAGATGATCCAGTTGGTGCAGTTGCAGTACATGGTGGATGTGGTGCCTGCGGAACGATTATGACCGGTGTTTTCTGTAAATCATCGGTACTTGCTGAAATGGGCATGACAAGACTTCAGTTCATAGGAATCGAGGCATTGGGTGTGTTTTCCGTAATGGCATATGTAGCAGTTACCGCATTTATCTTATTTACGGTATTAAATAAAACAATTGGATTACATGTAAGCCGCGAAGAAGAGATTGATGGTCTGGATGCACATGAACATAGCATGAGTGCATATGCAAACTTCAGATTACACGATGACAGATAATAAAATAAAGATGCGTTTATCTAATCCCTTATTAGTTTAGTTATATATTGTAAAACGAATCCCCGGAGCTTCCACCTCTGGGGATTTGTTTTTGCATTGGATTCGGGTGCCCAAAGGGAATGCCGCCGATATCCAATTAAGAATTGACACAACTGATATTTATTTTTTATTCCATTGTATAGAAATAAGAATTTCTAAGTATTCCCTTATAGTTGTTTGATATTTTATCACAAGCGGCTTACATTCGCCCTCCGTGGCTCAGGTAAGCCTTTTTCAGACGTCCTGTCTGAAAATTGTTAGAATTTGCTGGGAATACTAAGAATTTCTAATTTCTTTCCAAAGTCATTCAAAATAAATATCAGTTGTATCAGTTCCTATTTGGATATCGGCGGCACTCCCTTTGGGCACCCGAATCCTAATGGGATTTGTTTGTATAAAATAAAAAAATGCATAAAAATAAATTTTCCGAATATTAGTTAAAAATTGCAAAATTGAATGGAAAATTGGAGAATAATACGGTATAACCTGTCTTTGGTATCAGACTTATAAAAATGGTGATAACTCAAATTAAAGTAAAAGCTGTTGCAGAATCTGCAGCAGCTTTTTTGATACCTAAAATTTATGATGCATTATTGTATTGATTTGT
>JAQUYA010000156.1 GCA_028692055.1 Lachnospiraceae bacterium
AGCTTTATATACAGCTTTTCCTCCTTATTAGATGTAATTGTTATCTGTTTTGCACTAATCAGTTTGATATCAAAATATTTTACTGCATCAATGTCATAGATGGTTTCACTCCTATACTTTTCTCCCTGCGCCTGTCTGTCTGCAGCTTCTGCAGAAATAAGTTCATCTAATGTCAGCTTGAATATTTCTGATAAAATCACCATGTTTTCAATATCAGGAAGTCCCTTTCCGGTTTCCCATTTTGTAATTGCCTGTCTGGACACTCCTATTTTATCAGCAAGTTCTTCCTGTGACAGTCCTTCCCTTTTTCTTATTTCTTTTAATCTATCTGCAAAGTTCATACGTCTTCTCCCTTCCATTATCCATCTGTCTATATAACAAAAATCCACTCGCAATAAAAACAAACACCACACAAAGTATCACATAAAACCAAATAGGAATCTGTAAAAAACAATACATAATATTAAATGCAAAATGAATAGAAACTGCATAAACTAAGTTATTATGCTTTTCCAATACAACATTCATTACAATTGTTATGCAGGTTATTACAATAACGTTGGACAACATATACGGAATCATAGTAAGACCTGTGTAATCCGAATCCACAAACCAAAGTACGGTATGCCAGAATGTCCATATCAGCCCCTGATAAATGGAGGCTCTTAAAAACGGGTACTTCCTGTTTAATTCTACACGTAAATATCCACGCCAGCCCAGTTCTTCTCCCGTTGGTCCTGAAAGCAGGGATAAAAATACGGACGTCCAAAGAGAATATCCACCCAGAGTAAAATAGGAAGTAAAACTATTCTTTTCCAAGAAAGACAGTATCCACACGGTAATGAGTACCCCTCCCATAATAAGCATCGGTGGAACCAGTAGCCCTGCTATCTTTAATTTACCACAAAATGCTTCTTTGATAAATTCTTTTCTGGATTGTTCCGGTCTTAACTTTTTCCACATAAGCAGTACCACCATAGTTGGCGACCATGCACAAATATTGGATAGAATACGCATGACCAACGGTGATGCATGAAAAAGCATGGATGCTCCCCCACAAATAAATAGTACCATCGCCCAGAATACAAGATAGGCTATCACCACATAACTTTTAACCTTACTTTGTTGTTTTGTTCTTTGTTTTCTTTGTTTCATTTTTTGCTCCCATCTGCGACCTTTGGTCGCGTGTACTTATTTCGCAATTACTTGATTTGCTTTCCTGCACTTATCTTATCGAAAAGGTACCGCAGCCACCACCTACATCTATTTCCATATGCAAAAAAAGATGCTACTTTACGTAGCATCTCCCCTTTTCGCAGCTTCTACCTGCCTGCTTAATCAATTTTTTATGAAATAAGAAATTGATTAAGCATAAGTAGTGGAAATCAGAATTTGCAAAGCAAATTCCAATGCGAACTTGTTCGCTATTTTATACTTACAGAGTATTTTCCTTATCCAGCCATTTTTTTCGTTCTACAAAACGTCCCATGATAAAAGCCATAATTCCAACACCAATCCCTGTCTGTACACAGAACATCAAACTCTCCAGTTCCCCTGGCATCTCACCACCAAGAAATGTTTCAAGTACCGGGGTAAACCAAGGTTCATAAACGCTTCCGGATACTTCCTCTACCATCACACTTCCTGCATCATCTGAACCACCAAACTCCGCACCCTTCATTGTAATTACGGGTACTATAATAATTAGCAGTGCAATAATTAATAAAATAATTACGGTTGTTTTATTTTTGCTCATTTAATTTGCCTCCTTCATAAAACCTACTTTGATTAATTCCGGTTTTGCATATGTTTCCAGTGCAATGACGATAAGAACTGTAATAATTCCCTCTAAAACAGCCAAAGGTAATTGTGTTGGTGCAAATACACCCAGAAATTTAATCGCAGATACTGCAACGCCACCTTCTGCGGAAGGGTAAGCCAGTGCAAGCTGGATACTCGTCACACAGTACGTAAATAAATCTCCCAAAAAGGCGGCAAAGAAAACGGTAACTCTTTTATTTATTTTTAATTTATTGCCTAGCTTGTAAAGTACGAAAGAAAGCAAAGGTCCTGCAATCGCCATGGAGAAGGTATTTGCTCCCAAGGTGGTTAATCCACCATGTGCTAACAGGATTGCCTGGAAAATCAGTACAATAATTCCTAAAATACTAACGGCACAAGGTCCAAACAGAATCGCACCAAGACCGGTTCCTGTCATATGAGAACAGCTTCCTGTTACGGACGGAATCTTCAGTGAGGAAATCACAAAAATAAATGCTCCCGCCATTGCAAGCAATGTGATTTGTTTACGGTTTTCTTTTAATTTGTTTTTAATAGAGAAAAATCCTACTACTAAAAATGGTAAGGATATAACTCCCCATGCAATACAATACTTCACCGGCAAATACCCCTCCATAATATGCATTGCATTTACTGCTGGTGTAACTGCAAACATTGCTGCCACCCAAATGGAAAATAATACAACTTTTTTCTGTTTCTTTGACATTTTTTCTCTCCTTTTTTAATGTGTGCATGCGCACTATTTTATGATTCATTATCCAGCAACAGACCTTTTAATCCCTCTATCGTCGTTGGATATTCCTCGCTCCTTTGAAGACAGTCAAATTTCTTTGTCTGCTTAAGCGTTTGTACAATTTCTAATAGCATCGGTTTTTTTAAATTTGCCTTCTTTAATATCCCATCATTTTCAAATACCTCTAATGGTGTTCCATCCGCAATTATCTTTCCGTCACAAAATACAAGAATTCGATCTGCAAACCGATATGCAAAATCCACATCATGGGTAGAAAGTAAAATCGTTTTCTTCTCGTCACTCAATTTTGTTAATACTTCCTCCAGCATAACTGCATTCACAGGGTCAAGTGCGGCGGTCGGTTCATCAAAAATGATAATTTCCGATTCCATTACAATGATATCTGCAATACTGACTCTCTTTTTCTCTCCCCCGCTCAGATAGTGAGGCGGCCTGTCCTGAAAATCAGAAAGATTCATATAGTTTAATGCTGCATCGACTCGTCTGCTCACTTCTTCTTTTGGAAGTTTCAGATTTATAGGTCCAAAGGAAACCTCTGCCTTTACCGTAGATGCAATCATCTGATTATCTGCATCCTGAAATACAATTCCAATATTTTTACGAAAGGTATTTACATTTTTGTGGGTCATTGCTTCTCCGCGATAATAAATATCTCCGCTCTGCGGGTGTAATACTCCATTTATCGTAAGGAAAAAGGTGGATTTTCCAGCCCCATTGGCTCCTAAAATTGCCACTTTCTCCCCTTTCTGTATGGATACACTGATATTTTCCAGTGCAACTTTTTCCTGTTCGTATGCAAAGGTTAAATTTTTTACATCCAAGATGGTTTCTTTTTCTATCACCTGTTTCATTTTAATAGCCATCCCTTTCTCTCAGACTGCACTCTTGTGACGCAGGCACAAAGTGCGTGTGAAAATCTATTTTCACACTAGCTCCATTTCTATTTCTATCTGTAACCTTTCTATCTGTAACCTTTCTTTCCTTCTGTTTCTAAAAACCATATTTAGAAACACACCACAAAATTCCAAGAATTACAAAATAGAAAATGCTTTCTATGATTTGTATTCCTTTCACTTTCTTTTCTTCTTCCAAAAAGAGAAGCTCTCCATCATAGCAGCGGGATTCTAGTGCATCATAATACACATTTGCCTTGCGCAGGGATACAATCAGCAGATTTCCTGCCGTACTGCCAAAGGTCTTAACCGAAGTACGAAAATCAACATAACCCAGTCTGGATTGCGCTGCCTGATACAT
>JAQUYA010000157.1 GCA_028692055.1 Lachnospiraceae bacterium
TTGAACTGCTACGAGAGGTGTTTACCTACTCAAACCCCTTATAATTTTTGAATAAAGTCATCGTGCACGTGATTCAAATTCATTTCAAAGTCTTTCCGTTCTTTTTGTGTAATGTTCTCTAATATTAATCCGGAGAAGAAAGACTGTATAGAAGCAAGCGCTACGAATCCACAGACGAATAAGGTCGGAAAACGAAGTACGAGTCCGGTTTGAAAAAATTCTGCTAAAATCGGAATAAAGAATCCGACTGCAGCCAGCATGAGGAGCACAGAAACCATACTAAAGAACCGAAGGGGCTTGTATACACGGAATAAACGCCCTATGACATTTAAAACACGGAATCCATCGGAATAGGTGTTAAGCTTGGATACACTGCCTTCTGGACGGTCCCGGTATTCAATGATTACATTTTCGACCTGCATATTATTGAATACCGCATGGATTGTCATTTCTGTTTCAATTTCAAAGCCTTTTGACATAACCGGGAAGGTCTTTACGAATTGATAGCTGAAAGCGCGGTAACCGGTCATAATATCCTTAATGCGGCATTTGAACAATTGATTGATACTGCCACGTACGATGCTGTTTCCAAAATTATGAAAGGGTCTCTTATTTTCTGTAAAATAGGTGGAAGAAAGGCGGTCACCAACGACCATATCTGCATTATGCTCCAGAACCTTCGTTACTAATTCTCTTGCATTATCCATGGGATAGGTATCATCACCATCCACCATAATATAACATTCTGCATCAATCTCACGAAACATTCTGCGAATTACATTTCCTTTTCCCTGCATATATTCATGACGAATTACTGCACCGGCAGCCGATGCCAGCTCTACGGTTTTATCAGAGGAATTATTATCGTATACGTATATAACCGCCTCTGGAAGTGCAGCTTTAGCATCTGCAACAACTTTGGCAATCGTTTTTTCTTCGTTGTAACAAGGGATTAAAACAGCGATTTTGTCCATAAAATAACCAAGCCTTTCTCTAGAACTCCTTATAAGTGATATTCATTTACCATGAATAGAATATAACATTTTTTAGGGAGTAAAGCAAATCGAAAAGTGCAAAAGGGGAAATGACTTGTAGGATAGAAAGCAAGATGATAAACTGTAAAAATAAGTGGAAGACTTTAAAGTGAAATAAAGGGAAAGGCATGGTTTTTTAGAGTGAAAACAATAAATGATAGAACAAAGGTTGGAATAGAGGCATTTGTGGCAACGTGGGCAATCATAAGAATCAGTGAACTGGCGACTACTAATGTTCTGACTATATTTGCATATGCATTTCTATTTTATATATTTGGACGTATTCGTGAGAGAAAGAGTCTTGCTGATGAATCCAAACTGCAAATAAAGGTAGAGTATATGCTGAGTGCATTGTTTACGTTCTTTTATCTTTGCGGTGATTTTGAACATATTTATGCGGGCTTAGATAATATACTCTTTCGGTTTGTCGTTCTGGTAGTGACCGCTGTAGGTCTGTTTATATTATTGGAAAAAGCAATTAGTATTATTGTCATCAGTACGGAGGAATGGCAGGCTTCTGAAAAAGCAATTGTCGGGAAGTGGATACCTTTTGTATCTGGTCTGGTCTGCTTTGTTTGCTGGATTCCATATTTATTGGCAAATTACCCGGGAATTATGACCATAGACAGTATGAATCAATTTGCACAGGTAGTTGGTGTCTATGCAGCGAGCAACCACCACCCATGGGCACATACGCAGGTCATGAAGCTTTTCTATCAGATAGGTATGTTTTTCACTGGGAATACCACGTTTGCGATTTCTTTTTATACGATCTTTCAGATGTTATTTATGGCAGCCTGCATCAGCTATCTGATAGCGACACTGATGAAATGCCATTTGAATAAATGGGCGCTGGGTCTAATTATCGCTTTTTATGCACTGGTACCCTACAATGCATTATATGCCGTTACTATATGGAAGGACTCTATGTTTGCGGGAGGAGTACTGCTTTATATCACAACTTTGCTGCGTATTTTAATTTGCCTGCCTAAGAAGGAAAACACAAAGGAAGGCATAGCAGATATGGGAATGCTGGTTCTGTCAGGGATTATGATGTGTTTATTCCGTACAAATGGCTGGTATGCGTTTCTCGTTACCATACCATTCTGTATCTATACGTTCCGAAGATACTGGCATTCCATGCTCCTTTTGCAAGGTATTATCTTAATTGCTGTTCTCTTGGTAAAAGGTCCGGTAATGAATGCTAATGACGTGATTCAACCCGATTTAGTAGAGAGTTTATCAATACCGGTACAACAAATATCACGTGTTATTGTATCTGGAAAATCTCTGACAGAGAAGCAAAGTACATTTCTGAATCGTATTTTGGATACCTCTAAGATAGAAGAACTTTATAATCCTTATGTATCTGATGGATTCAAGCGATTAGTGCGTGCTGGCGATGAGGAATATCTGGAAGCACATTTTGGTGAGTTTCTAAAGATATATCTGCAAATTGGATTACAGCACCCAGGAGATTACTTGCTTGCTTTCCGCGACCAGTCCATCGGATATTGGTTTCCGGTACAGGAAGGCATCATTGCCGGTGATACTGGTGTGATTGAAAATGAATTTGGGGTTATGAATAAACCGGTTTTAAAGGGAAGACTTGTAATAAAAATAAATGAAATAGCCTTGAAATTAAAAGATATGCTTCCGGGATATGGCATTCTCTGGAGTATGGGTGGAATATTATGGATTATCCTAATGACAGCAGCACTGATGATTATACGTGGGGATAGAAGCTATCTCTTGTTATATGTGCCATGCATTGCAATTTTTCTTACGTTGGTAATTGCAACACCAGTGGCAAAGGAGTTTCGCTATGCATATCCATACATTTTCTGCGTGCCACTCTATCTGTTATTGCCGTTTATTTCAAAAAAGAAATAGAATACCAATCAGACTTTTTCTAAGATGTTTTCATCTAATAAGAAGTCAAATATACCAATGGTTACGATGCCCTGCTCATATCTATTTCTTTCTATTTCCATAATGTTCCTCCGAAAATAATTGATTTGCACGATTTCTCGGAATTAGTATACCACTTAATCATAATATTATGCAAATAATAAATTTAAAAAATCCAGCATTCAGTAGTAGAATGCTGGATTTTGAACACAAGCTTATTTTTCAGTAGCGACAGATTCTTTCGTTAGTAAATCCACCAATCTTTGAGCAACCAATTTGCGACCATCTGCATTTGGGTGAATGCGATTGCTTTCCAGATATTTATCACTGGTATCTTCGTTGATATCAACACCATAGTAGTTATCCAGGAAGGTTACATTTGATTCTACGGCAATCGCTTTTGCAGCGACCATGTAATCAGCCAGAATGCCATAACCGGTATCTACTTTATCGCAGCCGGTTAATTTTCCGTCCTGTTCTACCTCACAATAGGTAGGAGCCATTACAACGATACGGATATGCGGATAAGCTTCTTTTATAAGAGCGATAGAAGCATTTAGGGCACCGGTATAAGCAACTGTATTAACAGGGTCAGCAGGGTCTGTGATTTGCTTTGCATTTAGATAGTCATTTGATCCGTACATAATTGTAATGACATCTACCGTGTCCCAATCAATGCCTTCAAGTGTCTTTATGGTATCTTTATAATCCGCATTTACCTTGTCAACTACATTATTTAATAGTGTGTAATCCTTTAAGGTAATGGATTTTGTAACCCAATAGAGTGAAAAGGCATCTTCCGGGTG
>JAQUYA010000051.1 GCA_028692055.1 Lachnospiraceae bacterium
GTAATTTTCCAGCTATACTTGACAAAACTGTGAAATCTGCTAAGATAATGATAATTCTAAAAAATTAAATAACAGAAAAGCTGGGAAAAGAAGAAGTAGTAATAAGTGAAACGAACAGAAAGCAGCCGGTTGATGAGAGGCACGCGGGAAACTGATTATGAATACATCTTGGAGCTTCGTATCGAAAACATGCGTAAAGCGGATAAGTAGAATACGACGGAGGAGGAAGTAATTCCGGCACACGTTAACGTGCAAGGGTATCGCCAAAGAAATAAATATGACTGCGGCTGTACTTGGTAAGGTAAATAGTGTGAGCTATTTATAAAATAAGGTGGTAACACGAGATATTTGAACCCTCGTCCTTTAAGTAGGATGGGGGTTTTTTGTAATAGAAAAATCAGAATAGAACCTCCCATCCAGACAAATAATAGAAACGGAAAGAAAGAGGTATGGAGTAAAATGAAGATTTATGATGAATTAGTAGCAAGAGGACTAGTCGCACAGGTAACAGATGAAGACGAAATCAAAGAACTGATAAATAATGGAAAAGCAACCTTTTATATAGGTTTTGACCCAACGGCGGACAGCCTTCATGTGGGGCATTTCATGGCACTTTGTTTGATGAAGCGTCTGCAGATGGCAGGAAACAAGCCAATCGCATTACTTGGTGGCGGTACGGGTATGATTGGAGACCCTTCCGGAAGGAGTGATATGCGTCAGATGATGACACCGGAAACCATTCAGCATAACTGTGACTGCTTTAAAGAGCAAATGAGCAAATTCATCGATTTCTCAGAAGGTAAAGCCCTGATGGTAAATAATGCAGACTGGTTAATGAATTTGAACTATGTTGATTTGCTAAGAGAGGTCGGCTCCCATTTCAGCGTAAACAGAATGCTCACCGCAGAATGCTACAAACAAAGAATGGAAAAAGGACTCAGCTTCCTGGAGTTTAACTACATGATTATGCAAAGCTATGATTTCTATGAATTATTCCAGAAATATGGCTGTAATATGCAATTTGGCGGAGATGATCAATGGAGTAACATGCTGGGTGGAACCGAATTGATTCGCCGCAAATTAGGTAAGAATGCATGTGCCATGACGATTACCTTACTGTTAAATTCAGAGGGAAAGAAAATGGGCAAGACCCAGTCAGGTGCGGTATGGCTCGACCCAAATAAAACATCACCATTTGAATTTTACCAGTACTGGAGAAATGTGGGCGATGCAGACGTTTTAAAATGTATTCGTATGCTAACCTTTTTGCCGCTGGAGCAGATTGATGAAATGGATAAATGGGAAGGTAGTGAGTTAAATAAAGCAAAGGAAATTCTTGCATATGAATTAACCAAACTGGTACATGGCGAAGAAGAAGCAAAGAAAGCAGAAGAAGCAGCAAAAGCTTTATTTACCTCAGGTGTTGCAGCCAATATGCCAATGACAGAGCTCTGCAAAGAGGATTTTACGGACGGAGCTATTGATATTCTTACCCTTTTGGTCAAGGCAGAATTAGTCACTTCAAAATCAGAAGCGAGAAGAGCCGTAGAACAGGGCGGCGTAGCAGTCGATAATGAAAAGGTGTCTGATATTAAGACGACCTTCTCGGACAGTGTATTTCTAGACGGAATCGTAGTGAAAAAGGGAAAGAAGAATTTTCGCAAAGTAACTGCAAAATAGATTGGAGTATGAATGGAATTAGAAAAAGTATTATTGGTAGGAGTGAACCTGGATGACGGCACAGACTTTCAACAGTCCATGAAGGAATTAGCAAGTTTGGCAGAAGCGTGCAATATGGAAGTTGTTGGAACAGTGGTACAGAACCTGCCAACCATTAATAAGGGACTTTACATTGGAACCGGTAAAGTGGAGGAAGTACATGAAGAAGCCGGTGTTCTGGGTGCCACCACCGTTATCTTTGACAATGCATTGTCCCCAATGCAACTACGTAACCTGCAGCAGGAAATTGGTGTAAATGTCATGGACCGAACGGGTTTGATTCTGGATATTTTCTCGGAGAGGGCAAAAACCAGAGAGGCAAAAATGCAGGTAGAAATCGCTAAATTACAATATATGCTGCCTAGATTAGCAGGACTGCGTACCTCACTCGGGCGGCAGGGTGGCGGCAGTGGACTGAGTAATAAGGGCGCCGGTGAAAAGAAGATTGAATTGGACAGACGCCGTATTGAACACCGTATGAGTGAGCTGCGAAAAGAATTGGAAACTATATTGCAGGAGCGGGAAACACAGCGGAAGCAAAGAATGCAGTCAGGGATTCCAAGAGTCGCATTGGTTGGCTATACCAATGCCGGAAAGTCTACCTTACTCAACGTAATGATTGATACGTATGTAGGAGATGAGTCGAAAAAAGTATTAGAAAAGGATATGCTTTTTGCCACTTTGGACACAACGGTTCGCAAGATTACACCAAAGAATCACAAGCCATTTTTGTTGTCCGATACCGTAGGTTTCATAAATCAACTGCCTCATAATCTGGTAAAGGCATTTCAGTCGACTCTTGAGGAAGCGAAGTATGCCGACCTTTTATTGGAAGTAATTGATTTCTCAGACGAGAATTATAAGGACCATATGAAAGTGACCGAGGAAACACTAAAAGAAATTGGTGCAGAAGCGGTTCCTGTGGTATATATCTTTAACAAGGCGGATTTAGTCGATGTGACCATTCCGAGTGTGAAAGGAAATAAGATTTTTATGTCTGCAAAATCAAAGATTGGTATGGAAGAATTATTGCAGACCATGGAAGCGGTATTATTTAAGGATTATGTGGAATGCGATATGCGGATTCCATTTTCCAAAGGAAATATTCTGGCAGTATTAAAGGAATCAGCAGATATTATGTCGACAGAATACGAACCGGAGGGAACGAAGATTCATTTAAATTGCAGGAAAGCGGATTATCAGAAATATGAAAGCTATGTTATAAGATAACATTGTTACTTTATAACATTGTTACAGGACAACTATGGAAGAAACATGGTTGCCAACACGAAAGGAGTAACCTATGAGTAACAGCAGTAAAGAAATACCTTACAAAATCTATCTGGAAGAAAATGAGATGCCAACACAATGGTACAATGTGCGTGCGGATATGAAGAAAAAACCGGCACCACTCTTAAATCCGGGGACTTTAAAGCCGATGACTTTTGCAGATTTGCAGCCGGTATTTTGTGATGAGCTGGTAAAACAGGAATTAGATGATACCCATGCTTATATCGATATTCCACAGGAAATACGTGAATTTTATAAGATGTATCGTCCTTCTCCATTGGTACGTGCGTATTGTCTGGAAAAGAAACTGGGAACACCAGCGAAGATTTATTATAAATTTGAAGGAAACAATACGAGCGGAAGCCATAAGCTAAATTCTGCAATTGCACAGGCATATTATGCGAAGAAGCAGGGGCTGAAAGGAGTCACTACAGAAACGGGTGCAGGTCAGTGGGGAACCGCTTTATCGATGGCATGTTCTTATTTTGATTTGGACTGTAAAGTATATATGGTGAAGGTTTCTTATGAGCAAAAACCATTTCGACGTGAAGTAATGCGCACCTATGGTGCCAGTGTAACACCATCCCCTTCCGAGCATACAGCAGTAGGCAGAAAAATACTACAGGAGCATCCGGGTACTTCTGGAAGCTTAGGCTGTGCGATTTCAGAAGCGGTAGAAACTGCAACCAGTTTGGAGGGATATCGTTATGTATTAGGAAGTGTGTTATCCCAGGTACTTTTACATCAGACCGTTATTGGATTGGAAGCTAAGGCAGCACTGGAGAAATATAATATTCAGCCGGACATTATTATTGGCTGTGCAGGTGGTGGTTCCAATTTGGGAGGATTAATATCTCCATTTATGGGTGAAAAATTAAGAGGCGAAAAAGACTACAAATTTATTGCAGTAGAACCTGCTTCCTGCCCAAGTCTTACACGCGGTAAATACGCATATGATTTCTGTGATACCGGTAAGGTTTGTCCATTGGCTAAAATGTACACCTTGGGCAGTGGCTTTATTCCATCGGCAAACCATGCAGGAGGACTTCGCTATCACGGAATGAGCTCCATCCTGTCTGAATTATACGACCAGGGACTCATGGAAGCACGCAGTGTAGAACAGACGGAGGTATTTGAAGCAGCTGAACAGTTTGCGAGAGTGGAGGGTATCTTACCTGCACCGGAAAGCAGTCATGCAATCCGTGTTGCAATCGATGAAGCTCTGAAATGCAAAGAAACAGGTGAAGAAAAGACGATTGTGTTCGGATTAACCGGTACCGGATATTTTGATATGACGGCATACCAGAAATACAATGATGGTGATATGAGTGATTACATACCAACCGATGCAGACCTTCAGGTTGGATTTGACGGAATCCCAAAGTTTCCGGGAAATGAATTTTAACCTTTTTGTTAAAGTAAAGACGGATTTAAGAAACAAGAGCCATGATTCTGTGTGAGTAGTCAGAGAGTCATGGCTCTGTCATACGGTAACCGACGCCGGGCTCGGTGAAAATGTATTCTGGATCAGCAGGATTTTTCTCGATTTTTCGTCGGATATTTGCAATGTTAACGCGTATGATTCCGGTATCGGGAGAAACATAGGGGCCCCAGATAGTTGTCATTATAAAGGAATTTGTCAATACCTTTCCTGCATTTTGTGCGAGCAGTGAAATAAGACGAAATTCTATGGGTGTCAAACGTAAACGTACACCGTCTACAAATGATTCATGTTTTTTCAAATCGATGAGCAAACGTCCTACTTGAAAGGTTTCGGTACAGGATTCCGCTTCGTGGATTTTTTCAACATGCCTGTAAACTGCACGAATACGAGCCAAAAGCTCAGAGGAACCATAAGGTTTTATTAAATAATCATCTGCCCCCAAATCAAGTGCTTCTACTTTTTGCTTTTCATTGCATAAAGCAGAAATTACAATAATAGGGACATCAGAAAAAAGACGTACTTTACGTATAACCTCCATACCACTCATATCGGGTAGAACTAAATCCAGAAGTACCAGGTCGGGAGAAAGAGAGTAAATCATAGATAATCCTTCTGTCCCGGAAAAACTTTGACAGGCATTGTATCCTTCCGACGTAATTGTGGTTGCTATAATATTATTTACGTTTGCTTCATCTTCAATTATCAGTATGGTTGTTTTATTAAACATCGTAGGAATTCTCCTTAAGAGGCAGAGTAATAGTATATGCAAAGAACATAGGATTCGATATAGAGGAAAGTGCTCCCTGATGAGCTTTGATGATTAAATTACAAATCTGAAACTCAGTTTGGATACTTTCTTCTTGTACGGAACCTAATTTATTTGAAGTACAATTTGCAAAAACTTGAATTTGAGCATTGGAGTCTGCTACAGTTATTTCACAGGTAAGGGGAGTGTCGGGAGAAACTTGTGAATAGATCATATCAAATACCAGCATAAAAGCATGTTGCAATAATACGGTATCCATGGATATGAGTAGTATATCAGTAGGTGCAGAAATAGAAATAGAAATAGCAGGAGCTTTCATCCGTATTCGATGAAGTGCAGCTGTAATGATTGCATCAAGAGCTTCATCCGTGAAAGAAAGTGGAGAAGCAGAAAGTTTACAAATGGATAAAACATTTTCCATAATAGAAAATAATTGATGTGAGTCATGATTCATATACGTAACCAGCTCCGATTTCTTTGAACCGGAAAGGGTATATTGATGATTTAGATAAAAGTCGTTGGAGGAAATTATGCTGGCAAGCGGATTGCGTAATTCATGGGAAAGCAAATAAAATAAAGCAGTACACATTGCCCCTGCGGAATCAGTATTTTCTGTTTGATTTAAAGAATGTAAGTTGTAAATCAATTCCTACCACCTCGATATACATAATGTATTATTATACAATAGCAATCGACAAAAATGTAGTAATGGCTGTTAAGATTTCGCCAATCCTCCAAAAGAGTGTAAAGGAAAGCCGACAAAAAATGGCATAAATGATACAAAAAGTAGAATATATATAAAGAGAAGAATAAATTCTATAAAGAAATTATAAATAGCCTCCATGTACCATAGATAGAAAATAGTTCCTGTGGTATTCTAAATAGTAAGAAGGTTCACAAATAAGTAAGAGGAGCAGGGAAGAGATGGAACAGAAGGCTGGAAAAGTAAGAAAAGGAATTAGTGGAAGTACCTTAAAATTAATTGCGATTATAACCATGTTAGGGGACCATATTGGGGCGGCAATTTTAGAAAGGATAATGATAGCAAAAGGATTCGCTGGAAGTACCAGTGTTGAAGAGATGCGGGTATTTATTGAAAATAACAGCACCCTATATTATATGGATATGGGATTACGATTGATAGGTCGAATCAGCTTTCCAATATTCTGCTTTCTGCTGATTGAAGGGTTCTGTCACACACATGATGTAAAGAAATACCTTATGCGTTTATTTGGATTTGCACTTCTGTCCGAAGTTCCATTTGATTTGGCATTTTCTGGAAAAATATTTGCGCTGCATTATCAAAATGTATTCTTTACATTATTTATAGGAATATTGGTGTTGACTGCATTTGAATGGGTCCATAAAAAAGAAATGAACCAGATATTACAGATTTTATGCCAGTTAGCAGCCGTTGCAGTCGGAATCACTCTGACGTATTTACTGCGGGTAGATTATGCAATATATGGAGTACTCATCATCGTACTTATGTATTTATTGCGTAAAAATAAGATAATGGAAATGCTGGCAGGCTGCATCGGACTGAATGCGATGTCTCTGAGTGAAATAACCGCATTTTTTGCACTCATCCCCATCTCTTTGTACAACGGTAAGCGTGGTTGGAATCTAAAATACATCTTTTATCTGTTTTATCCAGTTCATTTGATCATTCTATACCTGATTGCTTATGCACTCGGTATTTCATACATTCAGGTAGTCTGAAAAAATCGGCTGGGGCAGATTACAGCTCCGGCCGATTCTTCTACGCTATTTTATTTCATTTACAGGCGTGAATAGCCAAATCCATTAGCGATGGCATCAACTGGTTTGCCGGCCTTGCACATCGTGCAGTTAGCAGGGGTATGTGTCTGGTAATCTGGTAAATCAGCCGTGGTAAACAGTGCATGGATTGGGTGGTCATAGACCTTGCTTGCAGCACTGAAGATAGCAGATACACCAGTTACAGTGCCACCGTAATATTGGATTACATCAATTGCCTGTGACACGGTTTTTCCGGTCGTAGCAGAAGCTAATAATACTAAAATGTGTTTATCCTTTATCATAGGCTGAATATTTTCACGGAAAATCAGCTGCCCATTGGTATTAAATTCGGGAGTTGTAATATAGATAGTCTTATGTGCATTCATGGAAATGGTACCAACCTGGGTAAGGTGATTAGCCAGATAAGCACCGATGACCTCACAACCGTCCATACAGACGATGGTATCAACAACAGTCGTGGATAAATAATGCTCCGATAGCGCAGCAGCAACCGCATCTGCTTCATTCTGCCGTGCTTTCATACCAGACATATCGATATAGTAATTAATATGAGAGTTTGCAGTTACAAAATGTCCGGGAATCACTCTGAGTACAATGTTTGGGTAGCTCTTTGATGCAATTTTCTTATATCCTTCCATATAAATCCCTCCTTAAACCTAAATAAAAATAATTCAAAAAACAGTAATTGCGTATACAATATGTATAGTACTATTATAATAGTATATGCAATATAAAACAAGAATTTATAAATATAAATTTTCTATAAATTGTAAATAATGCAATTGACAAGTAAAAAAATGGTGTTATAGTAAGAATAGAACAAATAATACAAGAGTAACAGAAATAAAAACGATAGATTTGAAGAAAGAGAGAGGGTATTCATATGAACATTTCAAAATTTACTCAAAAATCATTACAGGCAGTAAATGACTGCGAAAAATTAGCATATGAATTTGGCAATCAGGAAATTGAACAAGAGCATTTGCTATATAGCCTTTTGACCATAGAGGATAGTTTGATTCTGAAGCTGATTGAGAAAATGGAGATTCAGAAGGAACATTTTATGAATCGAATTAAGACTTCTGTGGAGGCTAGGACAAAGGTACAGGGTGGTCAGGTATATGTAGGTGCTGACCTTAATAAGGTGTTGATTTCTGCAGAAGACGAAGCAAAGCAGATGGGGGATGAATATGTTTCGGTAGAGCATCTGTTTCTGGCGCTTATTAGACATCCCAATAGGGCAATGAAGGAAATCTTCCGGGAGTATGGAATTACCCGGGAACGTTTCCTGCAGGCATTATCCACCGTACGTGGCAACCAGAAGGTAACGAGTGATAATCCGGAGGCAACGTATGATACACTGGAGAAATATGGGCAGGATTTGGTTGAAAAGGCAAAGAACCAGAAGCTGGATCCGGTAATTGGACGTGACAATGAGATTCGTAATATTGTACGTATTTTATCCCGAAAAACGAAAAACAATCCGGTGTTAATCGGAGAACCAGGTGTTGGTAAGACCGCAGTGGTGGAAGGACTGGCACAGCGTATCGTGCGTGGAGATGTACCACAGGGCTTGAAGGATAAGAAAATCTTTGCATTGGATATGGGGGCGTTGGTTGCAGGTGCAAAATACCGCGGTGAATTTGAGGAACGTTTAAAGGCGGTATTGGAAGACGTTAAGAACAGTGATGGACAGATTATTCTGTTCATTGATGAATTGCATACCATTGTAGGTGCTGGTAAAACAGACGGAGCTCTGGATGCAGGCAATATGTTAAAGCCAATGCTGGCACGTGGCGAATTGCATTGTATCGGTGCGACCACCTTGGATGAGTACCGTCAATACATTGAAAAAGATGCTGCTCTGGAACGACGTTTTCAACCTGTTATGGTAGCAGAGCCAACGGTAGAGGATACTATATCCATATTACGTGGACTAAAAGAACGCTATGAGGTATACCATGGTGTAAAGATTATGGACAATGCACTGGTAAGCGCAGCCATTCTGTCCAATCGCTATATTTCTGATCGTTTCCTTCCGGATAAAGCCATTGATCTGGTCGATGAAGCCTGCGCATTGATTAAGACGGAATTAGATTCCATGCCGACAGAACTAGATGAACTGTCCCGTAAGGTAATGCAGATGGAAATCGAAGCGGCAGCCCTGAAAAAAGAAGATGACCGATTGAGTCAAGAACGTCTGGAAACGCTGCAAAAAGAACTGGCAGAGCAGAAGGAAGAACTGAATAATCGCAAAGCGCAATGGGATAATGAAAAGACAACCGTGGAGAAATTATCGAAACTGCGGGAAGAAATCGAATCCATGAACAGCCAGATTCAGATTGCACAACGGGAAGGAAATCTCGAACAGGCAGCAGAACTAAGCTATGGCAAATTACCGGCTCTAAAGCAACAGCTGGAGATAGAGGAACAAAGAGTAAAAGATGCAGATTTATCTCTGGTGCATGAGAGTGTATCGGAAGAAGAAATTGCACGAATCGTGTCCCGATGGACAGGAATTCCAATTGCAAAACTGACCGAGAGTGAACGCAATAAGACCTTACATTTAGATGATGAATTGCATCAGAGAGTTATCGGACAGGAGGAAGGTGTAACGAAGGTAGCAGAAGCAATTATGCGTTCCAAAGCCGGAATCAAGGACCCAACCAAACCAATTGGCTCATTTCTGTTCCTGGGACCTACAGGTGTCGGTAAGACAGAGCTCGCAAAGTCACTGGCAGCCGCACTTTTTGATGATGAAAGTAACCTGGTTCGTCTTGATATGAGTGAATATATGGAGAAATATTCTGTATCCAGATTAATCGGAGCGCCTCCGGGATATGTAGGTTATGAAGAAGGAGGACAGTTGACCGAAGCAGTTCGCAGAAAACCGTACTCAGTCGTACTGTTTGACGAAATCGAAAAAGCGCATCCAGATGTTTTTAACGTGCTGCTGCAGGTTTTGGACGATGGACGTATTACTGACTCACAGGGTCGTACCGTAGATTTTAAAAATACGATTTTGATTATGACGTCTAATATTGGTGCCAATTATCTGTTGGACGGTATCCGGGAAGATGGTATGATTGCACCAGAAGCGGAAAATATGGTTATGGAAGATTTGCGAAGTCATTTTCGACCGGAATTTCTAAATCGGCTGGATGAAACAATTCTCTTTAGACCTCTGACAAAAGATAATATTGGTGGTATTATTAAATTAATTATTGCAGATTTGAATAAACGTCTTGCAGACAGAGAGTTGACCATTCAGTTGTCCGAGGCAGCAGAAAGGTATATCATAGAAAACGCCTATGACCCAGTATATGGGGCTCGGCCTTTGAAACGGTATATACAGAAATATGTGGAGACCAGTATTGCTAAACTGATTTTACAGGATAAGGTGTCTGCGAAGGATAAAGTTATCATAGACGTAGAGAATGGCGAATTAGTAGCAAAAAAATAGGAGCTTAGGTTGAAAGGCATGGTTTCTTAATGACGATACGACATCTAAAAATATTTATTACCGTTGCGGATTGTGGAAAAATGAACATGGCTGCGAAAAAGTTATATATTTCGCAGCCTTCTGTCAGTCAGGCAATTCAGGAGCTGGAGAAGGAATATGGAATCCAGCTCTTTGACCGTCTGTCACAGCGACTCTATATCACCGACAATGGAAAAAAACTGCTCTCGTACGCGAGGCACATTGTAGATTCCTATGAAGAAATGGATTTAATGATGAAAAATGCAGGCGAACATCCTCGTATTCGTGTGGGTGCGAGTGTGTCTGTAGGTACCTGCCTGATTGATAAAGTAATCACAAAGCTGGAAGAAAAAAATCCGAAGATAGAGATTAGAGTCGTAATAAATAATACATCGACGATTGAAAAAATGCTGGCTGACAGTGAACTGGATGTGGGTATCGTAGAAGGACTGATTACGAATCTGGATATGCTGCAGATTCCATTATGCGAGGATGAACTTGTGATTGTGGCAGGAAAGCAGCATCCTTTTTATTTGCGTACCTGTATTCAATTACAGGAATTACAGAATACGGATTTTGTTGCCCGAGAAGATGGAAGCATGGTGCGTAATCAGTATGAACAATTATTACAGAATCGTGGAATTACGGTAAATACGAAATGGAACAGTACCAATACAGAGGCAATCAAGAATGCCGTCATAGCCGGAAAAGGAATCGCAATTCTCTCAGGCAGATTAGTAGAAAAAGAGGTAGAAAGCAAAGAATTGCGCGTGATACCGGTAGAAGATGTCAAGGTGGAAAGGACCATCCATCTGGTCTATCATAAGAATAAATATGTGTCAGAAATGATGCAGCTCTTTATCGATACAAGCAGGCAGACACTCTGACACATATGTGAAATAATATTGAGCTCATAAAGAGTTATAGGGCGATTGGAAGAAAGGTGTAAATCAGAGTTCCAACGACACCGGTTCCGAAGATGATTTTAATGGCGCTTACTTTGAATCTGCGGAGGATAAAGAAGGCACCGAGAAAAAGCAGAAATTCTACGATTCGGAAATCAGAGAAAACAATGGAATTTTTATCTGCCTGAAATAGTCCAAGTAATAGAATGGACATGCCTGCAGAGGCGATAAGAGCAACAACAGCAGGACGCAGGGCAGAAAGAACGGTCTGCACACCGCTAAAGCTCCGGTACTTATAGTAAAAGTGAGCGAGTGTCAGACATATGATAAAGGCAGGTATAATACAGCCAACGGTACAGATAATGGCACCGGGAATACCGGCAAGTCTGGTTCCAACGAAGGTAGCAGAATTAATAGAGATGGGTCCCGGAGTCATTTCTGCAATGGTTATCAGGTCTGTGAATTCTTCCATGGTCATGAGCTGATGTGTATATACGATTTGATTCTGAATCAGGGGAATAGCAGCATAGCCACCACCAACGCTGAAAAGTCCCACCTGAATGAAGCTGAAAAATAACTTTATAATTAAGTTCATGAATTTGCACTCCTTTTCTCAATGTATAAATTGTGTAATAAATCAATAATTCCGATGCCAAGACAACTTAAGATAATAAGCATGGCACTTACGTCGAAGAAGAAAGTGGCGACAAAGGAGATAAACATTAATGCAATATAGAGTATTCTTCTGGTAGCACACACATTCTTTGCCAAATTCATAACAACATCGAAGATAACTGCCGCAACACCGGCGCGCATGACCTGCAGGGCGGTTGCAATGATTCTGTTTGCACGAAACTGTTCATAAAAGACTGAAATAATCGAAATAATGACCATCGGAGGAATTGCAGTTCCAAGTACCGCAACGAAAGAACCGAGGACACCATGCATACGATAACCAATAATGACAGAGGCATTAATTGGAATCGGACCAGGGGAAGATTGTGCAATAGCAGTAATATCTAACATCTCATCTTCATCAAACCACATCAGTTCTTCTACAAATTTTTTTTTCATAAGTGATACGATGACAAATCCACCTCCAAAGGTAAATGCGCTTAGGGTAAAAGTGGCGCAAAATAACTGCCACAATATTTTTTGGACAGATTCTATTTTCTTTTTTTCATTCATGTTTCAGATACCTTTCTATTTTCTTTTCTGTATAGTTTTTCCGGCCGCTTCTATATCATACATGGCACAACACTATATGTAAAATACATAATTATTATAAAACCTATAAGTATATACCTATAATTAACGGTAAATAAGATATGAAATAGTGGAATTATTTGCTGAAATAAGCTATACTATTATTGTTGCTTTCCGTACGATTGGCAGAATCCAGGGTATATACAAAGAGAGCAAGAGATATATAGATAGAAAATAAGTATGGGGGAAACAAAATGATTCCAAATGATCCAGTCATGCTGCTTAGTTTTGTGAATTTAAAATTACGTGATAATTATAGTTGTCTTGCACTTTTATGTGAGGATCTTGAGATATCGGAACAGGATTTGACAGAAAAATTAGCCAAAATTGATTATTACTATAATAAAGAGCATAACCAATTTATATAAGTTGAGGCTTTTATATGGAAGTGAAAATAAAAAATAAGGGAGAGGAAAAGAAATATTTTCTTTCTCCAGGAGAAACATTATTTGAAATGTTAATTAGACAGGAAAATTATTTCCTGTCTTTTTGTGGTGGAAGAGGAATGTGCGGAAAATGTAAAATTCAGTTTCTTTCTCCACCCCCGATGCCTCACGCAGAGGAACGAAAATTTTTGACTCCGGAGGAACTGCGAAAGGGAATAAGACTGGCGTGTCTGGCACGGCCGAAAGAGGACTGTGTGATTTCCATCCTGTTTGAAGAAGAAAAAATACAGGAGATGGATTTAGAGCAAAGAATTGTTGCAAGCTATATTCCAGCATATGTTGACCAAGAGCAGAAGGATTTTTCGGAATCGCAGATGGTGGCGATAGACCTTGGAACCACGACAATAGTGCTGCAGCTTCTGGAGATTGCGAGTGGAAAAATATGTTCGGAAAGACGGGTTTTAAATCCGCAGCGTACCTGGGGTGCCGATGTGCTTTCGCGTATGGAGGCAAGCATTCAGGGAAAACGAGAAGTACTGAGGGATAGGACGATTCATTTATTGGAGCAGGAAATCAGCAGTTTGACGAAAGATGAAAATATCTCTATTGTGATTGCAGCGAACACGGTGATGGAACATATTTTAATGGGGTTTGATGTGTCGGGCCTGTCCGTATATCCTTTTTTACCAGTCTCATTGGAGCAGATGCAGATTACAATCGGCTGCTATCATGCCACTCTGATGCCGGGAATTTCCGGCTTTGTGGGTGCGGATATCATGGCAGGAATCTATGCGCTTCATATGCATCAAAGTGAAGAAATCAATCTATTATTAGACCTCGGTACCAATGGGGAGATGGTAATTGGTAACAGAGATAAATTATTGGCAACTGCAACAGCAGCAGGTCCCGCATTTGAGGGAGGTACACTGGCAAGTGTGCAGGGAACTGATATGATTGCCCAGACGGCTAAGATGCTTCAAAAGGGAATCCTGGATGAAACAGGATTGATGGAAGAACCATATTTTCATGAAGGCTATCAGGTAAAAGAGTTTTCTTTACAACAGGCGGATATCCGTAATCTGCAAATGGCAAAGGCAGCAATTCATGCCGGAGTTGAAGTCCTATTAGAGCAAATGCAGGTGCGCATAGAGCGGATAGGGCAGGTATTTCTGGCAGGTGGATTTGGCTATTATCTCGATGTGGAATGTGCAAACCGAATAGGGTTATTGCCGAAGGGAATGCAGCAAAAGACGAAAGCAGTTGGAAATACGTCACTTTATGGTGCTTATTTATATGGAAAAGCACAATGGCAGGCGAAGGAAAGAGGAATAGAGGACTGGCACAATACACCGAAAGAAATTATACAAATAAAAAATAGCATAAAAACAATTAATCTTGCTGAACAGGAAAGCTTTGAAGGCATGTATATTGCGGCGATGCATTTCTAGTAATTTCAAATGATGCATATATTCTATAAAACAAAGAAAAACATGGTTATTAGAGTGAAAAAGATGCGATTTGGAATTATAATACTGAGTGTGGTGAACCTACTGTTGGGTATCATGTTGATTATACAATCGAATAATGAGGTACAGGAAGTGATGAGTGTGGAAGAGAATATGATGAAGGGAAAGCTGGCAATTACATTTGATGATGGACCGAATCCACTTTATACAGGACGTCTGTTAGAAGGTTTAAAGAGCAGAAATGTAAAGGCAACTTTTTTTGTAGTAGGAAAGAAAGCGGAGGAAAATCCCGAGCTGATACAACGTATGCAGGAGGATGGGCATATCATAGGAAACCACACGTACTCACACATACAGTTAACACAGGGAAATAAATCACAATTCGTGGAGGATATAAGGAAAACAAATGAAATCATCAAACAGATAACCGGAGATGATGTGGCATTTATTCGACCTCCCTATGGTATCTGGGACAAAAAGTATGAAAAAGAGTTAAATATGTTTCCGGTTTTGTGGACGGTAGACCCAAAGGACTGGTGCAGTCAAAATGCAGATGCAGTAACCAGAGCAGTTGTGAATAAAGTAGAGGAAAATGACATTATACTATTACATGACGATTATGACACATCTGTCACAGCAGCACTTGCTATCATTGATATCTTACAAAAGCAAGGCTATCAGTTTGTAACCGTAGATGAAATCTTATTTGATTAGTACGCGACCAAAGGTCGCAGATGGGAGCTAAGGTTGAATAGAACTTTCAACCCCTTGATTAGTACGCGACCAAAGGTCGCAGATGGGAGCTAAGGTTGAATAGAACTTTCAACCCCTTGATTAGTACGCGACCAAAGGTCGCAGATGGGAGCTAAGGTTGAATAGAACTTTCAACCCCTTGATTAGTACGCGACCAAAGGTCGCAGATGGGAGCTAAAAGATGGACATATTTGAATATATGAGAAGTAATAATATGGAAAAGGAATCACCGCTCGCGGCGCGTTTGCGTCCAACGACCCTGGAAGAGGTGGTCGGACAGCAGCATATTATCGGAAAAGATAAGCTGCTATACCGGGCAATTAAGGCAGATAAAATCAGCTCTATCATTTTTTATGGACCGCCAGGAACCGGAAAGACAACCCTGGCAAAAGTGATTGCAAATACCACTAGTGCTGAATTTAAACAGATAAATGCCACGGTATCCGGTAAGAAGGATATGGAGGAGGTCGTGGATGCTGCAAAGAAATTACAGGGGATGTATGGTAAGAAAACCATTCTTTTTATTGATGAAATTCACCGCTTTAATAAAGGGCAGCAGGATTATCTACTTCCCTTTGTAGAGGACGGTACACTGGTACTAATCGGTGCAACGACAGAAAATCCATATTTTGAAGTAAATGGCGCTTTGATTTCCAGGTCCATTGTATTTGAATTAAAACCCTTAGAAAAGGAAGACATTAAGGAGCTGATTCAGCGTGCCATCTATGATAAGGACAAGGGAATGGGTGCCTACGAGGCAGTCATTGATGCAGATGCGATGGAATTCCTGGCAGATCTTTCAGGAGGGGATGCAAGGCATGCTCTGAATGCTATAGAACTCGGTATTATGACAACGGAACGCGCGGAAGATGGTAAGATACATATCACTACAGAGGTTGCCAGTGAGTGTATTCAAAAGCGGGTGATGCGTTATGACAAAACAGGAGATAATCATTATGACACTATATCTGCCTTTATCAAAAGTATGCGGGGGTCTGACCCGGACGCAGCAGTGTATTACCTTGCACGTATGCTCTATGCGGGGGAAAGTGTTACCTTTATTGCAAGAAGGATTATGATATGTGCATCAGAGGATGTTGGAAATGCAGACCCTGTGGCATTGCAGGTAGCGGTGGCGGCCGCACAGGCAGTGGAACGTATCGGTATGCCGGAATCACAGATTATTCTTTCACAGGCGGTTTCCTATGTGGCAACTGCTCCAAAGAGCAATGCTGCCTGTGTTGGGGTTGAAAAGGCGATGGAAGTGGTAAAACAAACCGGAAACTTAAAAATACCAGCACATTTACAGGATGCGCATTACAAAGGAGCTGCGAAGCTGGGACATGGTACAGGCTATAAATATGCGCATGATTATCCCAACGATTATGTGAAGCAGCAATACCTCCCATATGAATTAAACGGACAGGAATTCTATTCTCCAAAGGGAAATGGATACGAGCATAAAATCCGTGCACATATGCGTATGCTGAAGGAACACGCAGAGAGTAAAACAGAGTAGATGATGCAAAATAAAATCTTGTGAGGAATAAGGTTGAAAGAAACTTTCAACCCCTTGATTTGTACGCGACCAAAGGTCGCATATGGGAGCTAAAAATGAAGTGTGAAAAAGGTGTACCAAAACGAGTAGTTATTATTTCCCTGGATGCAGTGGGAAGTAAAGATCTTCCTTTTATGAGTAGTCTGCCAAATTTTCGTAAATTTATGAACAAGGCAGCTGTATGTGCTAATGTAAGCAGTGTGTATCCTTCGGTTACGTACCCGGCGCACACTTCTATTATTACGGGTAGAATGCCCAAAAATCATGGTGTAATCAACAACACATTACTGCAGCCGGAGAGAATGAAGCCGGACTGGATGTGGCAGAGAAAGTATATTTCGGGAACGACGCTTTATGATGAAATGATAAAAAAAGGCTGGAAAGTAGCTTCACTTCTATGGCCGGTTACGGCGAAAAGCAAGATACAATATAATCTGCCAGAGATATTTGCGAACAGGCCCTGGGAGAATCAAATACTGGTATCGGCATGCAACGGAAGTCTGCGCTATCAGTTGGAATTAAATCATAAGTTCGGTAAATTGCGTGATGGTGTAAGGCAGCCACAGTTGGATAATTTCGTTCAGGCATCGACCTTATACACCATTGATAAATACAAACCGGACATGCTGTTAGTTCATTTTACCGATGTGGATACCAATCGTCATATTTACGGAGTGACACACGAAAGAGTCACAGAAGCCCTTCGCAGACATGATGTAAGACTTGGAAAAATTATGCAGCATTTGGAAAAATCAGGAGATGTAAAAGATACTACCGTAGTTGTCTTGGGAGACCATTATCAGAAAAATACGGAACGGGTAGTCTATATCAATTATCTGTTACGTGAAAAGGGACTCTTACAGGTGGTGGATAATAAAATTGTGGATTATCAGATTATTGCAAAAAACTGTG
>JAQUYA010000052.1:0-11340 GCA_028692055.1 Lachnospiraceae bacterium
AAGATTTCAAGAGCCGGAGGAAAAATACATCAGGCTATGAAATAGTGAATGTAAGATTTACATCAAAAAAATGGAGAAGTAGGAGGGAAAAGGTATGGATTACAAAAAAATCAGTAAAGAATTGGTCAAACTCCTTGGAGGAAAGGAAAACATCACTTCCAACGCAGCCTGCATGACCAGATTACGCGTCAGTGTCAAAGACGTGTCAATCGTAGATATTGAGGCAATTAAAAAGGTCGAAGGAGTTCTGGGTGTTGTTGAGAGCGATACCCTGCAGATTGTATTTGGACCGGGCAAGGTAAACAAGGTTCTGGAGGAAGTCTACCAAATCACCGGACTCGCAAAGGGGCAGGCAGAGGGACTAGATGTCGAAAAGCTGGCACAAAAGAACAAAGCAGAGCAGAAAGCAAAATATGATAAACCGGTACAGCGTTTTCTGAAAAAGATAGCAAATATATTTGTTGCATTATTACCGGGTATTATCGCAGCAGGCTTAATCAACGGTATCTGTAACGTTATCAATGTCACCACGAAGGGTGCATTTTCCGGTATCTGGTGGTATGAGTGTATCCGGACAATGGGCTGGGCATTATTCGCATATCTGCCTATCTTAGTAGGCTACAATGCGGCAAAAGAATTTGGCGGCTCAGGAGTACTCGGTGCGATTGCCGGAGCCATGTCTATTTCCAATGTATCTATGCCATTGCTTGCGACATTTAATGACAGCCAGATTATGCTTCCTTTTACAGGAGCTGTATTTAATCCAGCATCTGGTGGACTTCTGGCAGCTTTGATTGCAGGTGTATTCTTCGCATTTTTGGAGAAGAAAATCAGAAAACACATGCCTGATTTAATCGATACCTTTATTAGTCCATTACTCGTATTAATCATCGGTGGTCTTATCGTATTGATTGTCATTCAGCCAGTAGGTTCTATCCTGACAAAGGGTATTTTCGCAGTTTTAACAATTGTATATGAAAAACTTGGTGTTGTAGGTGGATATATTTTAGCAGCAGGCTTCCTGCCATTGGTATCCGTAGGTCTTCATCAGGCATTGACACCAATTCATGCCATGTTAAATGACCCAGCGGGTGCAACACAGGGCATCAACTATCTGCTTCCGATTCTAATGATGGCAGGCGGCGGACAGGTCGGAGCCGGATTTGCACTTTACAGAAAAACCAAAAACAAACGCCTGAAAGGATATATCAGAGATTCTATACCGGTTGGTATATTAGGAATCGGTGAACCAATGATGTATGCAGTTACCCTACCGTTAGGAAAACCTTTTATTACCGCTTGCATTGGTGCCGGTTTTGGAGGTATGGTAGCCGCTTTGTTACATATTGGAACCGTTTCACAGGGAGTATCCGGATTATTTGGTCTGCTGATCGTTGAGCCAGGTCAACAGATTGGCTATATCATTGCAATGTTAGCCGCTTATATTGGTGGATATGTAGTGACACATTTCTTTGGTGTGGACGAAGACCGAATCAACGAAGTTTACGGTAAATAGGAGCTAAACATGAAAACAGGAATATCAATTTACTTTTCGAATAGCTTTGATAAAAATGAAAAAATGATAAGAAAAGCAATTGCTAATGGGGTGGGGTATGCATTTACTTCGCTCCATATTCCTGAAGAAACAGGAATTGATTATCAGAAAGAAGTACAGAAAATCCTGAATATCTGCAGGGAAGGCAATCTTAAACTCATCGTAGATGTAGGTCCGGAAACTCTGGAAAAGCTGGGTGTACATAATATAGAAGAATTGGAGCCGCTTGGAATTACCTATGTGCGTCTGGATTATGGCTTTACCGCAGAGGAAACCGTACGAATATCGAAGAAATTTCACGTGGTATTTAATGCATCTACGATTTCCAATGAGAATTTAACAGAATGGAAAAAGGCAGGAGCAGATTTTTCACAGTTTGCTGCATGCCATAATTTTTATCCAAAGCAATTTACGGCACTTTCCATGGAAAAAGTGCGAGAAATAAATCAACGGTTAAAATATAATGGATTTACCACCATGGCATTTGTTCCGGGTGATTTGGATTTACGTGGTCCTTTATGTGAAGGATTACCAACGGTAGAAGAACATCGTAATAGAAAGCAGGAGGTACTTCTGAATATGCTGGAGCTTTTTCAGGAGGCGTATTGCGATATCGTACTGGTAGGAGATGTGGATATCACAGATAACGCCTGGAGAGGTGTCCGCTGCCTGAATCAGAATTATGTAGAATTGCATGCGGTTATCGATGCGGCATATGACTTTATCAGAGAAAATATTCATCACGACAGGCCGGATGCCAGCGACTATGTGATTCGCTCACAGGAATCCAGAAGCTACCGCCAGCAGATCAAAGCGGAAATATCAGATGCAGTCAGAAGCGAAGGAAGCATCAGTATTTCCAATGAAAAGTACTTACGCTATATGGGAGAGATCGAGATTGCACGTATCAATCTTCCACGGGAAGAACGGGTAAATATTGTAGGACAGGTAGAAGAAACAGACTGGAAATACTTACCGTATATTAAGAATAGCCTTGGTGTGAAATTTATCTCACTCTATTGATTTGTACGCGACCAAAGGTCGCAGATGGGAATAAAAATGAAAATCAAAGCCATTGCATTAGACCTGGATGGGACGCTGGTGGGAGATGACCATCATGTATCCGCAAAAAATAAACAAGCAATCAGAAGGGCTGCGGAAGGTGGAATACACATAATTTTATCTTCCGGCAGACCTTATTCAAGTGTGCGTAAAATTGCGGAGGAGATTGAGCTTCCAATATTAGGTGGCAGCATTGTGTCCTATAATGGAGCATATGTCAGAGATATGAAGATGGAGAGAGTTCTTGCAGCTGCCTATCTACCACAGGGAATGTGTGAGAAACTGGAACGATTTATGACAGATTGGAAACGGGCAGAAATCCTGACCTATGACAATACGTCCATGCTATTGACCAAACAGGAGCATCCTTTTGGCAGCAGGATTGCGGAAGGATTATTACTGCCAATTAGACAATTACCGGATTTTACGCAGATTTATGACACCGATATCTGCAAGTTTATCATCGCAGGAGAATCGGAATTGCTGCAACAAATCTATTTGGAATTAGAAAAGCAATTTGCACCAGACATCAATTGTATCTATGGAGGTGGAAATTTTATCGAGATAATGCCGCCAGGGGTAACCAAGGCAACGGGAATCGACCTTGTCCTTAAGGAATATGGAATCACACCGGAGCAGCTCATGTGCTGTGGAGACAGTCGGAATGACCTCGCCATGATGCAGTATGCCGGATATCCGGTCGCCATGGCAAATGCAAGTGCTGAAATCAGAGAACAGGCGCGCTACATAACCGCTTCTTATGATAAAGATGGCGTAGCGGAGGCGATTTTGCGCATGGGGTTCTGAATAGTGTCAATGAAACAACAGCCGCACCGTAAATACAGATTTCTGTATATCAAAATCCAACATAGCATTATATTACGTGGCAATGGTTTACAGACTTTTACTGCCCAGACCATGCTCGACAGAATTACTGACAGATGTGTCATGTTCAAAGCGTATAGTACCAGAATAGGTATTGGATATTAGCAGCAGATACTGGTCATTGGTATTGGTAAAGCTGATGGATACCTTGCTCATCTTTTCCACATAAAAGGACAATACCGCATTGATAACAGGAACCGTGCAGTATTCCTTCAAGGTGAGCTCTGCAAAGTCTTCGTCCAACTGTATGGTATGTCCATAGGTGGTGGCAGTCACAATCTGGGAGATGGAGATATACAGCGTGCCCAGTGTCGTGTCCAGAGTCAGCGTATCATAGGAATCTCCCGATTTTTTATTATAAAATAAATTATAGAATATATATCTTTTTTGACAAATCACTTAAAAAAGAGATATTGGGTTGTGTTTTGAGAATACTAATAAAAGTATATTATGACTAGAGTTTGCTTTTGTGTAAAAATATCGTATAATTTGCACAAAGATAAACAAGGAGGCAATAATGGTGACGAAATTTGAACAGCTAAATGCGATGGCGGAGAAAAATAATGGTTATCTGTTTACGTCGGAGGTTGTTGAGGCAGGTATCTCTAAAACGTATTTGTCAAAATACTTAAAAGAAAACCAATTTGAAAAAGCAGCTCATGGTATTTATTATTCAGAGGATACTTGGTTAGATGAGTTATATGTTATTCAAGTCAGCAATCCTGTTGTGATTTTTGATAGAGAAACAGCATTGTATTTGCACAATCTGACTGATCGAGAGTATTCTAAAATTCATGTAGCCGTACCAAAAAAATATAATACCTTTCGTTTAAAGGAACGGGGATTTGTAATTCATAGTTATGAGGAAGAATTATATCATATGGGAATTGTCAAAAAGGAGTCAAATTTTGGAAATATGTTAATTATTTATGATAGAGAAAGATGTATTTGTAATATGGTTGCTGAACGTGGTGATGTTGAAGTTCAAACATTTCAAACGGCGATGAAAGAATACATGAGTAGTACAGACAAAAAACTTGGCGTACTGTTAGAGTATGCGGAGAAACTGGGGTTAAGAGATGAAATCATGAAATACGTGGAGGTAATGCTGTGATTAGTACATCTAAACAATTAAAGGATAAAGTGAGGAATGTGTCAAAAAGTGATAATAATATCGCACAGGCAATGATCAGAACCTTTATAATGGAAAGATTTTTAGAGAGGGTTTCAATATCTAAATATCGAGATCACTTTATTTTGAAAGGCGGTCTTCTGGTTTCGTCTTTCGTGGGGATAAATTTGCGTTCTACAATGGATATAGATACTACAGTTAAAGCACTTCCGCTTAATGAAAAGGATGCAAGAGAAATCGTACAAAATATAATGGATGTTGCAATTGATGATGGAGTTTGTTTTCAGATTACATCTTGCAGGAAAATTATGCCGGATTTTGATTATCCGGGAATAAGATTGATGATAGAAGCAAGGCTTGATAAACTCCGGCAGATTATTAAAATTGATATTTCAACAGATGACGTTATTACTCCAAGAGCAATTGAATACCAATATAAGCTAATGTTTGAGGATAGATGGATATCTATCATGACATATAATCTGGAAACATTATTAGCCGAAAAGTTGCAAACAGTTCTAATTAGAGATATTGCGAACACCAGAATGAGAGATTTTTATGATATTTATTATCTGAGCAAAGAGAAAGAAGAACAACTGCAACAGGGAAATTTAATACATAAGGCATTTGTAGCTACCTGTGAGAAGCGTGGAAAAGTTTTTACAAAAGAAGAATCTACTATTATCTGTAAAAGAATATTGCATGATAGTGCAATGGAAGAAGGGTGGGATGCATTCCGATTAGATAATTATTTTGTAGGTGAATTAGAATGGAGTACCGTTATGAATCAGGTATGTAAGGTCTTTGATAGGTTCATCAAATAAATATATTCAAGAAAATCAGAGCCTCAAAGTCCTTAAAAAATATATAAAGAAATAACCAAGTTAGAACCAGATGATACATTAGAATTAATTTTGGATTTCGATACAGAAGAAGAAAAAGAGTTTCTACTCATTTTATAGTGGCACTTTCCTCCGGGCGAAAGGAAAATAAATGGAACATTGCTTTAGGATTTGTAATCTACGGATTTAGAGGTTGACAAATCCAGCGAAGTTGCATAAAATCGAACCATACACATATTGTGAACGGCAATGAAGAGGAATAGTATCGATATGAAGTGACACAGAGAGGAAGTCAGGTTATGAAAAATAATCACGCTGCGAGATTTCCCATGGATTATCCAGAACCTACCTTAGAGTCCTGTATGAAAATACAGCGTAAGCAGGCGTTAACTGTAACTTGAGATGAGCAAATATGCTAATTAGGGTGGTACCGCCGAGCCTTCGGTCCCTTTGTGGACGGAGGCTCTTTTTGCGCGAACAAAGAAACCAAAGGTTTCGAGTCTGCTTATTATATTGCAGATTAGACTAAATATAAGGAGAATGAGAAATGGCAAACGACAAGAAATTAGTAGAAGCAATTACCTCCATGGAGGAAGATTTTGCACAATGGTATACGGATGTTGTGAAGAAAGCAGAGTTAATCGATTATTCCAGCATCAAAGGCTGTATGATTATCAAACCGGCAGGGTATGCTATCTGGGAGCTGATTCAGAGCCAGTTAGATGCAGAGTTTAAGAAAACAGGTGTGGAAAATGTATACATGCCATTATTTATACCAGAAAGCTTATTAAATAAAGAAAAAGAATTGGTGGAAGGCTTTGCGCCGGAAGCAGCATGGGTAACCTATGGAGGTTCTGAAAAATTACAGGAACGTCTTTGTGTAAGACCTACTTCAGAAACATTATTTTCTGATTTTTACAGCAATTCCATTCAGTCCTACAGAGATTTACCAAAGGTTTATAACCAATGGTGTTCTGTTGTTCGCTGGGAAAAGGAAACCAGACCATTCCTTCGTTCCAGAGAGTTCTTATGGCAGGAAGGTCATACCGTACATGCAACCGCAGAAGAAGCAGAAGCCAGAACAGAGCAAATGCTGAATGTATATGCAGATTTCTGTGAAAGTGTATTGGCAATGCCGGTAATAAGAGGACGTAAGACCGAAAAAGAAAAATTTGCAGGTGCAGAAGCTACGTATACCATTGAAGCATTAATGCATGATGGAAAAGCGCTTCAATCGGGTACCAGCCACAACTTTGGAGACGGATTTGCAAAGGCATACAATATTCAGTTTACAGACAAAGACAATACCTTAAAATATGCATACCAAACTTCATGGGGAATGACAACACGCCTTATCGGAGCTATTATTATGGTACACGGTGATGATTCAGGACTTGTAATGCCTCCAAAGGTTGCACCTACACAGATTATGATTATTCCAATTCAGCAGAAAAAAGAAGGCGTATTGGAGAAAGCAGCAGAATTAAAAGACAGATTGAGTAATTTTCGTGTAAAAGTCGATGATACAGACAAGAGCCCAGGATGGAAATTCTCTGAAGCAGAAATGCGTGGTATCCCATTCCGTATTGAAATCGGACCAAAGGATATTGAAGCAAATAAATGTGTTTTTGTTCGTCGTGATACCAGAGAGAAAATCGAAGTCAGCTTAGACGATGTCGAGAGTAAGGCAGCAGAATTATTGGAAACCATTCAGGCAGATATGCTGGAAAAAGCGAAAAAACATGTAGCAGCGCATACCTACTCCGCAGCGACTTATGAGGAATTTAAGAAAACCGTAGAAGAAAAACCAGGCTTTATAAAAGCAATGTGGTGTGGGGAGCAGGCTTGCGAAGACAAGATTAAAGAAGATACAGGTGCAACCAGCCGTTGTATGCCATTTGCACAGGAAGAAATCACAACAACCTGTGTCTGCTGTGGAAAACCAGCCAAAAAAATGGTTTACTGGGGCAGAGCATACTAATCACACTTATTGTAATAATTCAGGAGTGAAAGAGATATGCGCCGATGCCGGGTGCCAAAGTGCTCCTCTGCTATTTTTTTTTGAATGACTTTGGGAAGAAATTCTTATTTCTGTAGAATGGAATAAAAAAGAAATAGCAGAGGAGCACTTTGGCACCCGGCATCGGCACATACCCCTTTTACCCTGAATTTTATGAAAAAAATAAAATAGAAAAGAGAGAAAACAATGAACATATTGGTAATTAACTGTGGTAGTTCTTCTTTGAAGTACCAATTAATCGATAGTGAAACAGAAGAAGTATTAGCAAAAGGACTATGTGAAAGAATCGGGATTGCGGGTAGTATGCTTACACATCAACCGGCGGGACAGGATAAAATCAAAACAGAAGCAGCGATGCCAAATCATACAGTAGCGGTGCAAATGGTGATTCAGAGTCTTACGGATGAAAAAGTGGGTGTTATCAAATCTTTAGATGAAATAGGAGCAGTCGGACACCGTATCGTACATGGCGGAGAAAAATTCTCGGAGGCTACGATTTTAACCGACGAAGTTATCAAAGAAATTGAAGAGTGCAATGACCTTGCACCACTTCACAATCCGGCAAACCTGATTGGAATTAATTCCTGCAGGGAAATTATGCCAAATGTACCAATGGTGGGTGTATTTGATACCGCATTTCACCAGACCATGCCAAGAAAAGCATACCTATATGGCATTCCTTATGAATACTATAAAAAATACAAAATCAGACGTTATGGTTTTCACGGAACCAGCCATGAATTCGTATCCAGAAGAGCAGCCGAAATCCTAGGTAAAGATGTGAAGGACTTAAAGACTATCGTATGTCATCTGGGCAACGGAGCGAGTGTATCTGCAGTTCAGGGCGGAAAAAGCGTAGATACTTCCATGGGACTGACTCCATTAGAAGGCTTGATTATGGGAACCCGCTCGGGAGATTTAGACCCGGCAATTGTGAATTTTATCGCGGAAAAAGAAAAAATTTCTGTTGCAGAAGTTATTAATATCTTAAATAAAAAGTCTGGCGTATTGGGATTGTCAGATGGATTTTCTTCTGATTTCAGAGATTTGGCGGAGGCAAGTGCTTCTGGAAATGACCAGGCTACAGCCGCTTTGGAAGCCTATGCTTACCGTGTAGCAAAATACATCGGCGCTTATGCAGCAGCGATGAATGGTGTAGATGTGATTGTCTTTACCGCAGGTGCAGGCGAGAACAATGCAGAGGTAAGAAAACTGATTGGAGAATACATTGGATTCGTAGGAACCAATATTGACCCGGAGAAAAACAAGATTCGTGGTGAGGAAGTCATTCTTTCTGGGAAAGATGCGAAAGTAGTTACCATGATTATTCCGACGAATGAAGAACTGGCTATTGCAAGGCAGACAGTAATGCTAGTAAAATAAAGGTACCGTAATTAAGGAGAACAGAAGAAATTACAATTGTTCTCCTTCTATTGTTTTGCAGGAGGCACGCATGACCATACAACTACCGGAAAAAGTAAGATATATTATAGACATATTAATGGAGGCAGGATATGATGCCTATGCCGTAGGTGGGTGTGTACGTGATTCTATTTTAGGAAGAAAGCCAAGTGACTGGGATATTACGACTTCCGCGCTGCCGGAGCAGGTAAAGGGATTATTCCGAAGAACCGTGGACACCGGCATTCAGCATGGAACTGTGACGATTATGCTGGAAAAGGAAGGCTTTGAGGTCACGACCTATCGAATTGATGGGGAATATGAGGATAGCAGACATCCGAAGACAGTTATTTTCACACCAAATCTCATAGAGGATTTAAAACGTCGTGATTTTACGATTAATGCAATGGCATATAATGACAAAGCAGGCATTGTAGATGCCTTTGAAGGCATGGAGGACTTGCAGCGGAAGGTCATACGATGTGTGGGTGACGCCGAGGCACGTTTTGGGGAAGATGCACTTCGTATCATGCGTGCGATTCGCTTTTCCGCGCAGCTTGGCTATGAGATTGAAGAAGAGACCGGAAAAGCAATCAGAAAGCTCGCACCAACGCTTCAAAATATCAGTGCAGAGCGAATTCAGGTAGAATTAGTGAAACTGATTACTTCAGACAATCCTTTTTGGCTAAAATATGCATATGACACAGGTGTCACTAAGGTCGTTTTGCCGGAGCTGGATTTTATGATGCAGACGACGCAGAACAATCCACATCACAGATATACAGTAGGAGAACATTCGCTGCATGCAATGGAATATGTCGAAAATGATAAAGTGTTACGACTTGGAATGCTCTTACATGATGTTGGAAAGCCACAGACAAAATCAACGGATGAAGAGGGCATAGACCATTTTTACAATCATGCAATGCAAGGAACGGAAATAGCGAGAAAACTGTTACGCCGATTAAAATTTGATAATGATACCATTTACAAGGTAACAAAAATCGTATGCTTTCACGACTATCATGTTCATCTAACACCACGCGGCATTCGACGGGCGATTGTAAAAGTAGGAGAAGATATTTTTCCATATTTATTTGCAGTGAAAAAAGCAGATGTATTGGCGCAGAGCGAATACCAGCGTGCAGAGAAGCTGGAAAAGCTTGCAACCATGAAAGTACTGTATGAAACAGAGCTGGCTGCACAAAATTGTGTTTCCCTGAAGACTCTGGCAATTACAGGCAGAGATTTAATTGACGCAGGGATAAAACCAGGCAGAGAGTTAGGAGAAATACTGGATAAGCTGCTTGCAGAGGTCATTGACACACCGGAGTACAATACCCGGGAATATCTTCTTGCGAGAGCATTGAAAATTTAAACTTAATAAACATACTTTATTGTCCCATTTCATAAGATAGATAATGAACAAATCCCTTTTAAAAGTGGAGGTATGAATGTGGAAGATAGAGCAATAAGTGTGTTGGAAAACTATGATTTGAAAGTGCTTCGTACCTGGAAAGGGCGAGGCGCTATTCTTTTTGAAACGAATAAGGGGACAAAGATCTTACGGGAGTATAATGGCCCGAAGGAGAAGGTTCTTTTTCAGGATACGTTGATTTCGCATATTAAGGAACAGGGATTTCCGGAGGTCGATGCTTTTGAGAAGAACAAAGAGGGCGAGATTCTTACAACGGATGCGAATAAGAAAACATATATTGTAAAAGAGTATATAGAAGGCAGGGATTGTAACATCTGGGATGGAACAGACTGCATAGCAGCGATTAAGCATCTTGCAGAATTGCACTATGCCATGTATGCAAACAATGAAAAAGAATGTGTTTTGCTTCCGGTTTCGCAGCTTTCCAGAGAATATGAGAAGCACAATAAGGAATTAAAACGGATTAAAAACTTTATACGTGCAAAAGGGCAGAAAACGGATTTTGAAGTATATTTATTACAGCATTATGATTATTTCTATGCACAGGCGGTCGACAGCCTGAATCAAATGCTGCAAAGCGACTGGAGCCTGCTTTATCAGGAGGTAAGGAGCAAGGGAACGATATGCCATGGCGATTACCAATACCACAATATTAAAATAACACCGCAGGGAATAGCAGTGATTAATTTTGAAAAATACAGCCTGGATTCGCAGGTAAAGGATATGTACCTGTTTGTGAGAAAGGTATTGGAGAAAAATAGCTGGGACAAAAAGCTGGGTAACGATTTGATTACAGCATATGATACCGTAAAACCACTTAGCGTATTAGAACAAAAACAACTCTATTATCGTCTTTCTTATCCGGAGAAATTCTGGAAAATTGTGAATTTTTATTACAATAGCGGAAAGTCCTGGATACCAATGCGCCATATGGAAAAGCTACAGAAGCTCATTACGTCGGAAACCGCAAAAGAACAGTTTTTACAAACCATAAAAATGTGATAA
>JAQUYA010000052.1:11440-17653 GCA_028692055.1 Lachnospiraceae bacterium
GGATAATCTCTTGAGAATGCTACATAAAATAAAGATAATAGGATGCAGTATCATAACGATATTGTTGTGCACAAGCTGCAGCTTGCTGCCGTCAGAATCCGTGGCAAGGGAAACTTCGACAGGAACAGGTTTTGTAAAATCAGAAGCGGGTTATTATGATTCTGCGGATACAGCTATTTTGGTTGGAAAAAATGAAGAGGAAAGTACTGTTACCTTTTTAAATATACAGGTTGGTAAAAATTACACCTTAAAATATGATGATGCAACCGAGGTAAAGGATAAGCACGAGGAAGCAATGGCAATGAAACAGATGGTGCCAGGTGAAATTGTGGATATCACCTTTGTGAAACAGTCCAAGAGGTTAAACAGCATACAACAGACGGCGGCCTCCTGGGAATATTCAAATGTCCAGAAGTATGAATTTGGAAGAAATAATAGAACTATGATACTTGGAGATGAAGAATTTGAGCTTTACAGGAATGTTCCAGTAGTATCCAATGGGGAACAAGGCGAATTAATGGACTTAAACGCAAACGATACGCTGATTGTAAAAGGAATTGACCATACGGTTTACAGTATCACGGTAGATAAGGGGCATGGATACCTGCGCCTTAAAAATGAACAGTATTTTGTGGGAGGCTGGATTGAAGTTGGTCAAAAGATTATTCAGCCAATTAGCGAGGATATGCTACTGGTTGTTCCAGAGGGGACCTATCAGGTACTATTAACAAATACACGAATCGAAGGGAAAAAGGAAGTAACCATAGAACGGGACGGAGAAGTAGAGCTGGATGTCGGAGATATTAAGCCGGAGGAAGCGAAATATGGTGATATCCTGTTTACCATCAATCCGGAAAATGCAACGTTGTACATCGATGGCGAACAGCAGGATTTCTCTCAAAAAGTTACTCTGGAATATGGCATTCATCAGATGATATTAAAGGCAGATGGATATAAAACACTTACACAATATATTAAAGTAGGGCAGGAAAATGCGACTATTCGTGTAGAGCTGGAGGCACAATCACAGGAGGAAAAAAGCGACAGCAGCGATACCAATAATACGGGCGGCAATGATGACTCCATGATAGATGCAAATACACAATCCTCCAATAATACGGTAACACAGTCCGCAACTGCGCTACCATCAGCTGCTTTGCCGTCAAATGCAACATCCTCGTCAACTGGAAATAAAGTATATATAGACTCGCCGGAAGGTGCAGAATTGTATTTGGATAATAATTACATAGGTATTGTACCAATTGCATTTTCAAAATCGGCAGGAACGCATATTGTTACACTTCGGAAAGACGGCTGCCAGACAAAAAGTTATACCTTACAGGTAGACACCGAGGCAAAGGACATTACTTATTCCTTTGCAGACCTGGTTGCAACCTTAGGCACATCAAAATAAAATAGAGTATAAATCAGACTATTAAAAGCCTGATGAGAAAAGTGAGGATATATAATAAAATGCAGAAGAAATATACCCTGGAAGACTTTCGGGAAATCATGAAAGCATTGCGCGCAGAGGACGGTTGTCCATGGGATAAGGTGCAAACGCATCAAAGCCTGCGTCCGTGCATGATGGAGGAGGCAGCAGAGCTTATATCCTCTATCCGCATCTATGACCAGACAGGGAATGCAGAAAACATGCGTGAGGAGTTGGGGGATATTTTGCTTCAGGTAGTCATGCATAGCCAGATTGCGTCAGAGGAAGGTCTTTTCACATGGGAGGATGTCGTGCAGGAGGTTAGTGAAAAGATGATACGCAGGCATCCCAACGTATTTGGAAATGTTATTGAAAAGGATACCATGGAGCATTTTCAAAACTGGGACGAAATAAAGAAACAGGAAAAAGCAGGCAAAGAATGGATAGAAACACCGCTTCGGGAAATTCCATATGAGCTGCCGGCGTTAACGCGTGCTCCAAAAATATTGAAAAAAGTGGATAAGCTCTATCAAAAAGCAGATACGTATGAAGAATCCATGCATAAATTACAAAGCAGTGTGGAAAGACTATCTTTAATCGGACAAGTCAGGAAAGAAATGCCTGAAGAAAAAGAAAAAATACAAGCAGAAATAACGGAATTATTATGGTCAATTTCAAATATTAGTCGTATTTTTCGGATTCCACAGGAACAATTATTGAATGATAAAATTGAGGAAACAATAGAATTACACGAAAAGGGAAAGCATTTATAGTTACAATTGCCTAAAAATGCCTTGAATACTGATAAAAAGGCAAATTTTCCTTGACAAAAACTGTAAAAAAAGATATATATATGTATAGGCGTTCGGGAAAAAAGAAGCCTTAAAGACAAAAATAAAACAAAAAAACTCATTATTAGAGGAGGAGTTCCAAAATGAACAAAACAGAATTAGTTGCAGCTATCGCTGATCAAGCAGAATTATCAAAGAAAGATGCTGAAAAAGCATTAAAAGCATTCACAGATGTAGTATCTGAAGAATTAAAAAAAGGTGAAAAAATTCAATTAGTTGGATTTGGTACTTTCGAAGTTTCTGAAAGAGCTGCAAGAGAAGGAAGAAATCCTCAAAGCGGAGAAGTTATGAAAATTGCTGCTTCAAAAGCTCCTAAATTTAAAGCTGGTAAAGCTTTAAAAGATTTAGTAAACAATAAATAGTTCATACTTATTGTCGAGATAAAGAAGTTAGGTTGCTACGCTTATGCGTGATGCCTAGCTTCTTTTTCACGTAATAGGATATAAGACGCGCCCAGAGGGTCGCAGATGGGAATGATAATGAGATTAGACAAATATTTAAAAGTATCCAGATTAATTAAAAGACGTACGGTTGCAAATGAAGCCTGTGATGCGGGACGTGTGCTGATTAATGACAAACCGGCAAAAGCCTCCACCAATGTAAAAGAGGGTGATGTCATTACCATTCAGTTTGGCAACAAAGAAGTCAAGGTGGAAGTGCTGGATGTGCAGGAAACAGTAAAAAAGGAAGAAGCAAAAGAGTTATTTAAGTATTTATAAGCATAAATAGCATAGCCTCTTAATATACTCTAAATAGAAAGAGTATGGAGGTTTGCAAATGGAAGAATTAAATAATGCAAAGCAGAAGCTTCACAAGTTAATGCTTACCAATAGAAGGACATGTACTATCAATGGAGTTTCCGATGTTCTTTCTTTTGACATTAGTGAAGTTTTATTGGAGACAGATTTGGGAATGCTTATGATTAAAGGAACAGATTTGCACGTAAACAGACTGACGCTGGAAAAAGGAGAAGTCGATATTGATGGTAAGATAGACAGCCTTACATACTCAGAAAGTGCCGGATATAGCGGAAAGGGAGAATCTTTTTTGACGAAACTATTTAAGTAGGCGGTGCAATGTTGAGTGAAAATATTATGCAGGAAATTTATTTTCTAATACATAGTATGCTGCTGGGGGTGGCAATTACCTTTGCATATGATTGGCTTAGGATTTTTCGACGAATATGCAGACACAATCTTTTTTTTGTGTCTTTGGAGGATATCTTCTTTTGGATAATTTGCTCTGTACAGATATTTCTGATGCTTTATCATGAGAATGACGGTATATTACGATGGTTTGCTATAATAGGTGCCATGGGTGGTATGTTTTTCTACAAGCTGCTTTTTGGTCGATTTTTTGTAAAATATATGGTGCTTGGGATAAAAGCAGCATTACATTTTCTTGGCAGAATTATGTGTTTTATAGCTAGACCTGCAGCTGTGGCAGAAAAAGGTCTGGTGCACTTTTTAAAGAAAATGAAGAATTTCTTAAGAAAACTTTTGAAAATACTTCGAAACAGGTTGACGTTATATATAAAAATGGTTAGAATATTATTATGTAAACACTAAAGGATAAGGTAGTGTATGCGTAAAAACGGAAAGCAGGGGGAGGACACGGATGTCACGAAAAATCGCAATTCGTAAGAAAAGACAAAATCGATTAGGCATGTTTTTGGTATTTACCGTTGTCGTAATGCTTTTGGTGGTGGTTGCAATTAAGAGTGTTGAATTGCGGCAAAAACAAGAAGTTTATCTGGCAAGGCAGGAGCAATTGGAAGAGCAGATTGCAGAGGAAGAACAACGGACTGAGGACATTAAAGAATTTGGAAAATATACAAAAACAAAGAAGTATGCCGAGGAAGTAGCAAAAGATAAATTAGGCTTAGTAAATGATGACGAAATCGTATTTAAATACGAACAATAAAAGTTCAGTAATACATTGACGCATATTCTTCTGTTTGATAGAATAATAAAAACTACAGAAGGAAGATGAGAAAGAGATAATGGACGACAGCGACAGTGATAACGGAGATAACCCTCCTTTATGCCATATATTAAAACGAATAGGACATAGCCTATGTTTACGAGAGTAAAGCGATAGGCTGTGTCTTTTGTGTTCTAATGACGAAATTATGTTAAATTTTAAGGAGGATTTTACTTTGGAAGGCTCTATTGCTTTTATGATTTTATTGCAGGTATTTTTGATTACACTTAACGCCGTCTTTGCCTGTGCGGAAATTGCAGTTATCTCGATGAACGACAGCAAGCTGACAAAGCTGGCTGCCGAAGGTGATAAACGGGCGGTGCGACTTGCCCGGCTTACCAGTCAGCCTGCACGATTTTTGGCAACGATACAGGTAGCTATTACACTGTCCGGTTTTCTGGGCAGTGCCTTTGCGGCGGAAAACTTTTCGGATGTCCTGGTGACCTGGGTGATTGGAATGGGTGTAACCGTGCCTGCCACCACACTGGATGCCATAGCCGTGGTAGTCATTACCCTTGTGCTGTCTTATTTTACGCTGATTTTCGGTGAACTTGTGCCAAAGCGGGTTGCCATGCGCAAGGCAGAAACACTGGCACTGGGGATGTCCGCTTTTATTACCGGCATTTCCAAGTTATTTGCTCCCATTGTCTGGGTTCTGACGATTTCCACCAATGCGGTATTGCGTCTGCTGGGTATTGATCCCGATGCCGAGGATGATGCTGTCAGTGAGGAGGAAATTCGTATGATGGTGGATGTGGGCAGTGAAAAGGGTGCGATTGACAATGAGGAAAAGCAGTTTATCCAAAATGTTTTTGAATTTGATGATTTAACAGCCGGAGATATTGCAACTCATCGAACAGAGGTTTCGCTGTTGTGGCTGGAGGAAAGCATGGAGGACTGGAAGGAAATCATCCATAACAGCCGCCATACGCTATACCCGGTTTGTAATGAATCTTCCGATAACATTGTGGGTGTTCTCAATGCGAAGGATTACTTTCGCTTGGAGGACAAAAGCCGCGATTCTGTGATGAAGGATGCGGTAAAGCCTGCCTATTTTGTGCCCGAATGTGTCAAGGCAGATGTGCTGTTTCACAACATGAAGCATAGCCACAACACCTTGTCGGTAGTTCTGGACGAATATGGCGGCATGATTGGAATTATCACCATTAATGACCTTGTGGAGCAGCTTGTTGGTGACCTGGGAGATGATGCAGCTACCGGAAATGAAGCGCCGCTGATCGAAGCGGTTGATTCTAAGACGTGGAAAATACATGGAGATACTCCACTTGCAGAGGTCGCCAAAGCACTTGATGTGGTGCTCCCCTGTGATGAATATGATACCTTTAACGGATTGGTTTTTGGTGCCCTTGGTGCGATTCCACAGGACGGTGCAACTGTCGATGTGAAAACCGCAGGTTTGATGATAAAAGTTACCGAAATCCGTGACCATCAGGTGGAAATGGCTTTAGTCTGTTTAGAAAATCCTGCGGTATGCGAAACCAGGGAGTGAAATGCAGGGTAGATTTTGTCAAAAAGTTTTAGTGAGTTTGAACGAGCATATGACAAATTAATGCAAGGACAGGCTTTATAATATCCCTTTACAGAAGTATATTTCAAGTAAGGGGGTATGTTCGATGCTGAAACAGGACAAATTGCAAATAGAGGCGACGCTGCTGCCGGATTATGGCAGAAAGAAGCTGCTGGGGTATGCAGAAACTTTTCGGGATTTGGCGAAAACTTATGCAAATGATGCAGAGGGGAAAGCAGATACGAAAAAGGGTGCAGAAACGATGGAAGACCGTCAGGACATGCTTTGCCAGAGGCGCTTGATTGAAAACCGGGAAATACTAGCGGATCATCTGTCTGAGGTTGCACAGATTATGACACATGTGGCGGAAGAATCCTATCAGATGATTCGACTTAGTCATAAGAAACAAAAACAGATTA
>JAQUYA010000053.1 GCA_028692055.1 Lachnospiraceae bacterium
ATTCTTTCTTCTCTGTAATATTTAAAAGCCGACAGTTGACTACTTGATCAATTGTCGGCTTTGCTTTGATAATACTGCCATGAACTTGCTGTAAATTTTATACCATTCTTTATGCGAACATCTCATTGAACAGGTTTTTGAATGGGACAAAATCGGAAAGCCCTTTTTCTGTGTCCTCATTCTCCGCAACGGCGATATAGCGCACCCGTTTTTCCGGGAACAGAAATTCCAGATAGTAGTCCATCATCACATGTTCCCGCCCGAAACGGGAAAGGTCTTTCGTGACAATGCAGTTTACTTTTCCGGCTTCCACATCGTCCATCATGCGCTGAAAATCCGGGCGTTCAAAGTTCGTCCCCGACCAGCCATCGTCCACATACTCACCGACTACATGAAGCCCCTGTTCCTTTGCGTACTGTTGCAGGATTGTCCGCTGTGTTTCAATGCTTACGCTGTCACCATAGTTTTCATCGTCCCGGCTCAATCTCATATAAAGCGCCGTGTTGTAAATCGTAGTATTGTAAGGTTGTTTCACCGTTAAAAATCCTCCTTCTAAAGAAACAACCCACGCTTACAATACTTTTGCTCTATGGCAATTATATCATAAGCGTGGGCGTGTTATCAATGATGGGCTATCAGGTTGAAGCGGCTTTTTCTGCGGTATGCCGCACCACATCTACAATCAGATCACCGAGGGGCTTCCCGCCTGCGGCGAAGTGTTCGGAGATTTTTATACGGTTGTTCCCACATACAAAATACTGCGTGCCGTTCTCTGCTTGTATGACCTGCCCTGTCCGGGGTGTAAAAGTATCGCTTTCGCTTTTTGCCATCCAGTGTCCTCCATATTCAGTTTTCAAGGTACAATGCCGCACAGGGGCGGCGAAAATTTCTGCTTATATCTATCACCTTTCCTTTACCGTGTGCCGCTGCTGACGTTTCAGTTCCGCCAGTATATCCGGCGGGATACGGTCAACCAGCCGCTGTAAATTGTCCAGTTCGCTTTTCAGCTTTGCCCGTTCCATCGTATCTTTCATCTTGCCTTTTTCGCTTGCCTTTGCCCTTGCTTCCAGCTTTTCATTTTCCGCCAACAGGTCATTGATTGTGACCTTATACTTTTTCAGTTGCCCGGAGAAGTTCTCCATCTGCGGAAACCACTTTTTCAGCATGGAGAGGGCTTCCTCTTTTTTCTTTCCGGCGTTCAGCGGGTTAATGCCGTCAAGGGCGGTTTCAATGGCTCTAGCCTGTTTGGAGAGGGAAACCGCCTGTTTGAAAAGCCGGGTGGGGATATGCTTCCGGCCTGTCTTGCTGGCACTCTCCCCACGCTCCAAGTCAGGATATTTCTCCACCATATAGGCGTGAAAATCATCCTGCCACTTCGTCAGGTTTGCCCGGTTGCCGATAATCTCTTTAGCGCACAGGCGGTTGTCCTTTGTCAGCGGAACAAAGGTCAAATGCAAGTGGGGCGTTTTCTCGTCCATGTGTACCACCGCCGACACGATATTATCCCGTCCTACACGGCCAATGAGGAAAGCCGCCGCCCTTTGGAAAAACGCCTGTATCTCCTTTGGAGATTTCCCCTTGAAAAACTCCGGGCTGGCGGTGATGAGCGTATCGACAAACCGGGTACTGTCCTTGCGGGTTCGGCACCCAGCCTGCTCAATCCGGCTCTGAATGAAGTGGTAATAGCGTCCCTCCGGCTTGACGATATGGAAGTTGTATTTACTACGGCTGGTGTCAATGTCGGGGTTGCTGGCGTATTGTTCTTTCTGTCTTTCGTGATGGGCTTCCAGCGGCCTTGCCGGGTTGCCCTTGTGCTTCTCAAACCGTAAAATTGCGTGTTGTGCCATTCTGCTCCTTTCCCCATTCCTTTCCTATCCGGGGTTTTCCACAGGGAAAATCCCGCCGGAATTAGCTCGGATAGGATTGGAATGGATAGAATATAAATCAATCTTTTTATCTTTGTATTTCTATATACCGTCCGGTTTTCGTACTTCTCAGGAGTGATTTCCGTACTTCATGGGTACGGTTTTCAGTCCTCCGGCGTACCAGAACCGGATTTCTTGAAGTCGGTGTTTGGAACCGCTTCATAGGATTTTGGGAAAATGCGGTTGGGTTTTCCACAGCCCTGCTTCTGGATTTCCACCAGTCCGGCGTATTGCAGTTCCCGCAGGGTGTTCACCGCCTTTTGCCGCCCGCAGCGGAGCAGGTCAACCACTTCACAGATAGGGTAATACAAGAAAATCCGTCCGCAGTCATCCGCCCAGCCATTCTTGCGGGATAACTCCGCCCGCCGCAGGATAAAGGCATACAATAGCTTCGCTTCGTTGGACAGGGGATGGAATGTAGGTGCTTCAAAGAGGAAATTCGGGAGCCGGGTGAAGCTGAACGCCTTTTCCGGCTGATGGATATAAATGGTATTTGTCATAGTGCGTTTTGTGGACGGTTAGAAGCCCGTTTTCCGGGGCGAGCGATACTTTATACCACCCGCCCCGGTTCGGGGCTTGTAAAGCCTGATAAATCAAGGCTTTTTTCGCTCCTAACTGTCCACAGCAGACCTCCTTTTCCGTTCACTTTCTGTTTTCTGCCGCCTGTGAACTCTGGCGGCACAGCCGGGGCAGTATTTTGCCCGGTTGGATTTGGGGACGAACACACCGCCGCAGACCTCGCAGCGTTTCAAGTCCTTATCCCGAAAAATCTCCGCTTCCAGCGTCCCGTCCAGCGGCAAGACCGCCCAGCGGAACCACTTACAGCAGACCGAGAAAGAAACCGTCTGCGGGCAGGTGCAGGTGTCCCCATCGTCAAGGACAATGCAGTTGCCGTCCTCACAGCAACAGCACTCCCGGCGTATCAGGCTGACCGCCTGTTTCCTCTGTGCCGGTGTCATGCGGTAAAGGGAACCGTCCGGCCTGCGTTCCAGCGGCGGCAAGTCTTTATAGGGGTTATCTCTCATGCGTTCCCTCCATTTTGCTTTCCGTTGCCGTTCTCTCCGAAAAGGTTTCCTGCCCCATTCCTGCGGCGTGTTCCGGCGTTGGCACGCTCCCCGCAGCTTCGGGACATTTTGTCCCGAAGTCCGGCTCCTTGCGGTGCTTCCCCAGCCGGGGTATTCCTTTTCGGACGGTCATTCTGTTTTCAAGGTGCTGTCCATCGATGAACTACCCTAAGTCTACACGAAAATAATGCAATCCCCGGAATTTTGCGAGAATTGCATTTTGATGAAGTTTACACTTTGGAAATTGCATTTTTGCAATCATTCTGTATAATGGAAGTATGCGGAGGAGGTGCGTGTTTATGGCTTTACCCGGAACATCCGGACAGCGAATTTCCGATTTATGCAACGGGAATCACATCACACAAAAGGAACTTGCGGAGAAGATAGGCGTTTCCGCTTCCCAGTTGAGCCGCATTGTCAGCGGCGAAACGAGAACGGTCAGCAGTGATATTCTCATAGGTGTGGCAAAGGAATTTAAGGTATCGACAGACTACATACTGGGCTTGTCTACCGTGAGCGTCCGTAAAAGCTACGATATTTCTGAATTAGGCTTGTCAGAGGGAGCCGTAAGAGGGCTTGTGACGGGTGCTGTTGATGTGCAAATCCTCAACCGCCTGTTGGAACACAGGAATTTTCCCAAGCTGATAGATTTGATACGGATTTATTTTCAAGATACGGCGGCAAAGGGGATAATCGCAAGAAACCAGCTTATCGAGATAGCGACGGCTTCCCTGTCCGACATGATGAAAGAACACCCGGAACACAGGACAGAAGCAAGGCAGGATTTACAGCTATTGAACGCACAGAAGATGGGGGAGCATGAAGCGGAGATTGAGAAAATCAAGAGCGTGTTCCTTGCTATCCTGCGGGACATTAAGAAGGATATGGAAAAAGGAGAACAGCCGGGGGAAGCTGTAACCGCCGCCATGTTTCAGACCATGCGGGACGCATTGGTAGAACAGAAACAAAAACCGATTTCCGTTGATGATGTAACAGCGATGATTGCCGGACAGATCGGACAGCTTGCGCCGATGGACGAGGAAACCGCCGACTTGTTCCAGCAGTTGGCGAAAAAGATGATTGAGCAGGCTGGAAAAGAAATATAACGAGTATAAGATTTATTGTACTTACTATTTCTTAATGGAGTTAAGCAAAACTTTAACTTATTATTATATTTAAGAAATTAGACTATCAACTATAGGAGAGATAAGAATGAGATCAGAAAAACAAGTTTATGATACTATTTTGAATTTCGCAAGAATGAATGAACGTATACGTGTGGTTACGTTAGAGGGTTCTAGAACAAATATAAATATTCCGCCGGACGATTTTCAGGATTATGATATTACTTTTTTTGTTACAGATATGCAGAGCTTCATAAATGATGACAACTGGTTGAATGTATTTGGAGAGAGGTTAATTCTTCAAAAACCTGAAGATATGGAATTATTTCCAGCAGTAGAAAAAGGATTTTCCTACTTAATGCTATTTACAGATGATGTAAAAATAGATTTGACTTTGCTTCCGTTGGACTTAATAGACGAGTATTTCACATGGGATAAGTTGGTGAAATTACTGCTGGATAAAGATAATCGTATTAAACATCCTCCGGTGCCAACGGATATAGATTATCGTTTGAAAAAGCCTACAGACAGAATGTTTGATGATTGTTGTAATGAATTTTGGAATACTACAACATATGTAGTAAAAGGTCTATGCCGCGGAGAAATTCTTTTTGCCATTGACCATTTGAATGATATAGTACGAAAAGAATTACTTCGCATGATTTCCTGGTCAGTTGGTTTTGAACAAGGGTTTGATTTTAGTTTAGGAAAAAATTATAAATTTCTTAAACAGTATATTACGGAAGAACTGTGGAAACGGCTTATATCCACTTATAATATGGATTCCTATCTTCATATGTGGGAATCCCTAGAACAATGTATGACATTATTTCGAGAAGTTTCGACAACAGTAGCACACCGGTTGGATTATCCATACCCTCCATACGATGAAAAAATTAGCAATTATGTAAGTCGGCAAAAGAAAAAATACGGTATAAAAAGCGATGATAAATAAGTATATGTTGGGAGATGGCAAAGTCAGCCGAGCTAGTCAACGGTCAAGATAAACGGCGCATTTCATGCGCCGCCGTTGCTAAAGGGTAATCAAGGCGGGAAAGCCCTAAAATGGCTTCCCGCCCATTCCAATTTTGAGGAAAGAAACGCTCCAAAATCAAAAAGAGAGCGGCCAAGCACTTTGAGGGATTGGCCGCCTTGTCCACCCATTCAGCAGAACGGCGGGCGGCAGTCAAGGCCGGGTGTAAACCCGTTCATTTCAGCCTTGACGGTTGCCCGCTGTCCTGCTATTTTTCCGGGAATGTGGCCACACTTCGGGACACTTTGTCCACAAGTCGGAGCGTAGGACGAGGGACGGGGGCGTTCATATACGCCCTGTCTGCTGTCGAAAACAGACCTGCGCTTGCGGCTCCACGCCACACAAGCACAGCACTGTTTTCCTGCCGCTTCAAATGCCCTTGCCCTCCCCGGCGGCAACGACATTTTCACGGCAACGCCGACAGAGCGTATAACACACTACACTTTGCTTCGCAAAGTCGTGTGCCAAATGGGGGTGTTGCCCCCTTTGGAAACCCCCACAAGAAAAGACGGTATGCTACCCCTCCACGGGGCGCATACCGCCTTTTCTTGTTATCCAGCCCTCCGGCTGTATCGGTTGAGCAAAAGTCAGCGTGGGATTAGTGTGGTATCTTTATCTAAGTGATACCCCATTTTCCCAGCCATATACTGTCTTTTCTGCAACATTTAGCGAATGCTTTTCAAGCTTAATAACAACATCTTTTACAGATAAATTATTTTGTTTTCGAGCTGCCTTTAAAACATTGGCAATTGTTGCATTTTTCATGTCGTTAAGCCTCTTAATTATTCAAATTCACTTGTAACAAAACAATCATATAGTAGGAAAAATCTGTAGTCAACGAATTCCGAGTTACCAAGAAATACCATCGCTGAAATTCTTATAATAAAAGAATATAATGGTAATACATAGTAAAAATTCTGAAAAACTAAGAATGGCAGTGATCTGTCTGGAAGAGAAAAACATAACAGAAAAGATTGCAGATTACATCATGGATAATAGAATTTCTGTAGTACAAACCGCCAGGGATCTTGGAATATCAGAGAGTAAATTATTATCAAAAAACAACGAAAATCTGGATGCAGATGAATTCCTCAGACTTTGCAGTTATTTAAATCTCAATCCGGAATCTTTCAAAAGAAAGTAAATAATCCATGCTGAAATACAAATGCAAATTACATAATATCTGGTTAAAAGAAAGTACCTGCCCAGAGTGTGGATCAAGAGAACATGTAGAAGTTCAAAATGATATTTTTTGGTGTGCTCATTGCAATGTTCCTACCTATGAAAAAGTGTGTCCGATATGCGGTGAAACAGGAAAACGGGTTGCAACTGATCTTAGACCGGTATTCCCGGAGAAAAGGCTGTTATTAGAGATTATATTAGGAACACCCTTTTCCTATGTGGATTCATCAGTATGGAGTACTTCTGGTAATTATTATCTGATAGACGGAAAATTAATCAGATTTTCCATTAAAAATCTGGAAACCCTGGATATTGAAGAGATTCAAAGACAGTTACGAGGATTAGAATCCAAAAACAGCAGAGCAGGTTTTGAAAAATATAAGAATAAATTTATAGAGTGTAATCAGAGTCGTTTAAATGCGATTGATGAGGAAGCACTTCGCTATATTCGTGAAGTGACAGATGGTGTAGATGGAAAGAATATGTTTGTTTCTTTTTCAGGGGGAAAAGATTCTGCGGTAACATCGGATCTGGTTATGCGGGCACTTGGAAATCCCAGGATATTACATATTTTTGGAGATACAACTCTGGAATTTCCGGAAACGGAAAAATATGTAGAACAGTTCAAAAAAGAGCATCCGGGAACACCATTACTATCCTCCAGGAATAAAGAAAAAAAATTTGAAGAACTATGTGAATTAATTGGTCCTCCAAGCAGAGTAATGAGATGGTGCTGGTGCTGTCCGAATAACAGTGCCTGGTCAGAATTTTTGTCAAAGATATATATGCCCGAACAATATGCACATTGGCATAATCTGTTGGTTTCTTTTGCAGAAAAAATCGGCAAGCCTGATGCAGAAGAATATATTGCTACCGGCAAATGGAAAGCAAGACAGGGCGGCAACAAAGTTGAATATTCTAAGAAATCAGTTATTTCATTTACCCCGTGTGCGGTAGAGGAGCAGGCTTTCAACTATGATCTCCAAAGACCTGTTAGCGAGGAATTGTATCAGTTATTCCAGCCTTTTGGCTACCTTGATTTTAATATGGGTAATTCCCGTTTGGGAGAAGTCTATGTAGTGAGAGCAGATGGAAAACTGATGTTGAAGCTGCAAGGACGTATAGGCTCCTCACATTTAAAGGTAACAATTTTAAATCATCAATTGGATGGTGCTAAAACCGTTTCGGCAGCAGAAGAGAAAATCAAATGTCAGCTTACGAAATATCAAATGTGTATGGAATGCAGAGCCTGTGAGGGAATCTGTAAATACGGTGCTATTAAGATTGAATTAAAGGACAATAACCAAATTTCCTACCATATTGATAGTGATAAGTGTATTCGCTGCGGACATTGTGTAAATCACTTTGTATCCGGCTGTTATATGAGAAAAGTGCTGGCTACAAAATACTAATAAAAAATTTTTGAAATCAAAATAAAAGGAGCGTATGAATAGATGCCTCAAAGTAAAAAAATACAATTAAAAGGTCATGAGACATTTATATTACGTGACGGATGGATTACCAAAGGTTTATTCGCGGTTGCTGAGAACCGCAATGTATTCGCAGATAAATCCGGTGCTGATGCTCTTGGCGTTGGTACTAATATGGCGAAAGCAGTTCGATATTGGATGAAAGAAAGCGGATTGCTGTCAACGGATAAAAAAGAAAACGGTTTGTCAAATCTGGGTAAAGTGATTCTGGAAAAAGATCCCTACGTGGAGGACCCTTTTACCCTATGGATTCTGCATGTGAATCTGGCCATGAACGCTGCGAATGTTACAAGCTGGTATGTTTTTTTAATTTATTGGAATCAGAAGAATTTACCAGAGATGAATTGATCAATGAGATGACCGAAAAAGTTATGCGGTACGGAGAAGTAGATCATATATCGGAACGATCTCTAAACGATGATTGTACGGCGATTTTGAATATGTACTGCAGAGAGCGGGAAAAGGATTATGATCCTGAAGATAAATAGATATGTCCATTTTCGGGATTGGGTTTACTTAGAAAAAATCTTGGAAAATACAAAAAAGTATCTCCGACTATGGATAGTCTGGATGTTTTTGTCATCTGGTATTTGATCCAGCATTATTTTGAAGAAAAGAATACGGATAGTGTGGGAATTGATCATTTACTGCAAGGAGAAAATTTGCCGGGGAAACTTTTACAGTTGAACCGGTTAACCTTGAACCAGTACTTAGATGAACTGGCAGATCAAAATAGAATCGTGGTAAACAGAACCGCAGGATTGGACATGGTCTACCAGAAAGATCATATCTGGCAGACAGTATTATAGAACAGTATTACCGGAAGGATGAGTAAATGCTTCAGATAAAAGAACTGGTAGAAGTAGATCGACGATTTCAATCTTCTATTAATTTACAGCTGGATTTACAAAATCAGAAGAAAATCGATGGCTATATTGCGACAAAATCTTCTCAGATAATCATGGATCATTATCTGGATAATGTAAATGAAGGAAAAGAAAAAGCTACTATTTTAATAGGACCTTACGGAAAGGGTAAATCCCATCTGTTGTTGGTTCTATTAAATATGCTTCGAAACAGAGAAAGACCATTTTTACCGGTAATAGTTTCCGGTGGATATGAGAATTTAAATCAGGCATTTTTCATGGGAATGATTGATGCGCTAAAAAGAGAAAAATTAGAAAATATTATTCCTGATAGTTATTATAGTAAAGCCATTGAAAAAATTGTTGAATGGGAGAAAAAATTCCCAGACGCCTATCATTTATTCCAACAGGAAATAGAAAAACTCCATTGGGATGAAGACGATTTTATTGCGCAGCTGAATCGGTTCAATGAAAAAGTATTAAAGGAATTTCAAAAGATATACTCAAAGATCACTTTTGGAGCAAAATTTCAGCCATTAGTAGATACTCTTGCAGAAGTTTTGTATAAGGAAATAAATGCAAAACTTTATGATGTGTATGGATATGATGGAATTTTCATTGTATTTGATGAGTTTAGCAAATATGTGGAAGGACATGATAAAGAGACATTTTCCAGGGATATGCGTACCTTGCAGGAAATGTGCGAATTAGCCAATAGCAGTAGCAGACCACAGTTGCATTTGTCCCTGGTCGTACATAAGAGCATAAAAGAGTATGGCGGCATCCTGCCAAAAGAAATTATAGATGCTTTCACAGGTGTGGAAGGAAGAATCAATGAAATAAAATTTATTGTATCGTCGCAGAATAATTATGAATTGCTTGCCCGTGTTCTCCAGAAAAAAGACAAACAGGCTGAAGAAAAGATAGAACATATCAAACCCTATTACGCGAATGCAATAGATTCACAGCAATTGCAGTGCTTTGAAGCACTTTTCGAAAAAGCAGACTTTGAGCGGATCTTGGTAAAGGGCTGTTTCCCATTGATGCCATTAACTGCTTATTTACTATTACTGATTAGTGAAAAAGTGGCACAAAATGAGCGAAGTATTTTCACCTATTTATCCAGTGATGAAAAGGGTTCGCTATACCGTTTGATTTAAAAGGAAGCAAATACAGAAGCTGAGATAGGAATCACTGCTGATACAATTTTTGATTATTTTGCAGGCTTGTTCAGTGAAGATAATACACAGACAGGAATTCATACAGAATAGATGAAGGCAGACTATGCTTTATCCAAGACAAAGGATTCACTAGAGCGGAAGATTATAAAAATAATAGCATTATTACTTATGATCCGTAAACCGGAAGAGGCTCCTGCATCACTAAAGGTAATAAGCCTTGCATTGAACATAACGGATACAGAGGCAGCAGATGCTTTATCGAGTCTGCAGGGAAAACAAATCATTACAAAACGTCCCAAGACGAATTCCTATATATTTAAAAATAATGTAGGGGTAGATCTGGAAAAAGAAATACGTGAGGTAATGGCAAAGCAGCCTGAAAAGTGGGATCTTGCTGAAAAAATACAGGAAATCTCAGAATTGGATTATATTTTACCCAAAAAACACAATCAGGATTATACCATAACCAGATATTTTGAATATATCTTCATGACAGAAGAACAGTTCTTAAATTTACCGGATGCAGAGTATTTATTCAAAGATCATTTTGCAGATGGAAAGATCATTACACTTATACAAATGAAACCATTTAATCTGGAAGCAATCAATGCAAAAGAACAGATGCTGAATGACAAAAGACTTATTTTGCTGTTTCCGGAAAAACAATTTCAGGAGGAGAAGACACTCCGTAGATTGGAAGCGGTTAAAACGCATCTGGCAGATGACGAATTCACGGAGAATAATCAGATACTGATACAGGAGCTGCAAATGTATCAGGAGGATCTGAGTTATGAATTGAATCAGTATCTAAAGAAAACCTATGCGCCGGATGAAGGAAACTGCAGAGTGAAAAACGCTGGACAGGATTTCCTGCATGGTTTTCAGCAGGGCATAACCTTTAATGGTTTTATCAGCAAGATATGTAATGAAGTGTATGGCAAAACACCCCGGATCAATAATGAGCTGATTAACCGTCAGAATATATCTGCGCAAAATAGAAATGCCAGAGATAAAATTTTGACAATGCTGTTAGATGAGAAGGATTGTTCAGAGTTAGAAACGGCAACCAGTGCAGAGGCAACTATCTATCGTGCAACACTAAACAAAACCGGTATCAGAAATTCAGATAAACCGGTAGAAAAAGGTTGCCAGCAGGTCTTGGATGAAATTGATCTTTTCATAACAGAATGCGATGGACAAAAGAATTCTTTTCAAAAACTATATGAGAAGTTATCTGGAATTGGGTATGGCGCCAGAAAGGGAATCATTCCTATTTATCTGGTAAACCAATTGTCGCTTTTACAGGATACACCGGTTATTTATTTGAATGAGATGGAAGTGTCTTTATCCTCTGATATTTTTGAAAATATCAATCAAAAACCGGAAGATTATTATTTGCTGATAGAGCATGAAACGGCCCAGAAAGAGGGTTATCTTTCAAACCTGGAGAAGCTTTTCCTGGATGAAAGAAGAAAAGCAGAACGGACAACAAAAGGCAAACGTTTGCGTGTATTAGCAGATGCTATGCATAGATGGTATCGCTCTTTGCCCCAGGCTACACAGAATTTTAAGAAGCAGCCTGAGGAATGTTCAGAAACAGACTATAAGGCATTGCTGGCATTTAGAAAACTGTTTCAGCGAGTTGAGATCAACCCGAGAGAATTGTTATTTGAAAAAATCCCCGATTTATATCCAGAGACTGAATATGAAGAGCTGAGTAATCGGGTAATTTCGCTATATCAAATATTACAGGAACATTCGCGGGTAATAGAAGAACAGGCAATTACAGCAATAAAAACGGAGTTTAAAGCAAAAACAAAAGAAAGCCTGAAAGCTTGTTTGCTGGACTGGTATAGCTATCAATCTGAAACTGCGAAAACTTACCTTGCCAATAATCGTGTTACGAATTTCATGACGTTTCTGGATGATCTGAAAAGTAATGATGAAGTAATGATTGCTAATAAGATTTCAAAAATAGTAATAGGGATGCATATCGATGATTGGACAGATGATTCTTTGGAAGAGTTCCAAAGGGCCATTCACGATACACGAAATGAAATTGAAGCAATTAAACAGAAAAATCAATCAAAAGATGGCAGGAACTATATCAAATTCACGAATAGTGAAGGTAAAGAAGTTGAGAAATACTATGATGATGCGTCAGAAGATGACAGCACAAGTTATTTCCTAAAAAATGCAATTGAAGATGCTTTGGACGAGTTTGGAGATTCTTTGGAAATGAATCAAAAGGTTGCCGTTCTCATGAAAGCATTGGAAAAATTAATTCAGAAATAGAGAGAAAGTATAGAGAAGGTACAATGGAGAAAACCTATTACTTCGATAATGCGGCTACGACCTTTCCCAAACCGGAATGTGTCTATACGAAAATGGATCAGATCAACAGAACTCTTGCTGTCAATGCAGGAAGAGGTTTCTATCGTCTGGCCAAAGAAGCGGTTCATATTATTGATGATTTAAGAATGGAATTATTGAATTTAGTAAATGTAACAGGAGCAGCAGAGGTCGTTTTGACGTCCTCTGCTACTTTTGCGCTTAACCAGATTATCGGTGGGATGGGATTTGGAAATCATCCCACTGTCTATGTATCACCTTTCGAGCATAATGCTGTGATCAGAACACTGCATCAGACCAGAATGAAATACGCAAATATGGAAGTCATTGAGCTTCCGACTAAAATAACGGAATTATCTGAAAATATAAAACAATATGAAATCGATATGGAACAGGTGAAATTTTTGTTTTCCAAAAATCCACCAACACATATATTCGCAAGTCATGTGAGTAATGTAATCGGGTATATTCTGCCGGTGAAAGAATTGTTTAGTCTTGCTAAAACGTATGATGCAGTAACGGTTTTGGATGCATCGCAATCTTTAGCATTGGTTCCTATTGATTTCACAAAGATGAACGCGGATTTTATCGTATTTGCAGGTCATAAGACACCTTACGGACCATTTGGAATCGGTGGGTTTTATATGCGAAAAGGTTTCCCATTGCAGGTATTCTTAGCCGGTGGAACCGGAACAGATTCGTTAAATCCTGAGATGCCCAAAACACTGCCCGGAAAGTATGAACCGGCAAGCCCGAATATCCTGGCAGCAGGCGGACTGTTGGAGACGCTAAAATTCCTCAAAGAAGAGGGGAAAGGTGATTATCAAAAGGCTGTAAGTGATTTGATGGATCATGAGGAGAATATTACTTCTAGAATGTTAGAAGCTTTACATAAATCAAAAGACATACTTTTATATTTGCCGCCGGAAAAAGAACATGTGGGTGTCGTCGCACTTAATATTAAGAATTATATGGCAGCAGATGTTGGAATGATCTTGGATGAGGACTATTCCATAGCAGTCCGAACCGGATATCACTGTGCACCATTGATCCATAAATTGTTAAAGGACGAAGGTAGCGCGGGAGTAGTGAGAGTGAGTATTAGCAGATTTACTACGATGGAAGATGTTGCGTATTTGGTAAATGCGGTAGGAGAAATTGCGGAGGGGTAAAACTTCATATAAAAAATGAAAGGAAGGGAAACAAAAGATGCGGGCAAAAGAATCTTCATTAAAAGAAATTTTAGAAAGTGAACCTCATAGACTGGAGGTACCTTTTTTTCAAAGAAAATATGTTTGGAAAGAAGAAAATTGGGATGAATTGTTAGATTCTCTTGATAATTTCAGTACAGATAAAGTTTTTTGGGGGTCTATAATTATTAAAAAAATATCTCAAAGTGATCCAGGAAAAACATATAGTAAAGGCTACATTATTGATGGACAACAACGTTTGACAACGATAGCAATATTGACAAAAGCAATTTATGATTTGTTGAGTGAAAGCGGAAAGAAAAGAGCAAAAAAGCATATTGAAAATGATATTTTTTTTGCACCGATTGCTTCAGCATCATTTGATGAACACGAATATGAAATAATCATAAAACACTCACGTATTGATAATGAGGAATTTAACTATATTATTAAGGCGGGGATATATGATGACAACAGTACAGATATAGCATATGAAATGGATATGAGTAGCCAGATTAGAAAATGTTATGCCTATTTTAAAATGAAATTAAAGGATAAAAAGGATGAGGAGCTATTAGCAATTAATAATTCTCTATACGGAGATGAAAAAGTATTTGTAAATATTTCTTTAGATGAGAGAGATATTAATGAACAGGTGATTTTTGACTCTATTAACAGAGCAGGACAGAAATTATTTACTTCTGATATTATAAAAAACAATTTATTTAAACAATTAATTAGTGCAGGTGTTAGCACATGGGATACTGGAAAAATGTGTGATACATACTGGGATGCTATTTTTTGGCCAGGAGATGAGGACAATGTATGGGATCAAAAGAGACAGTTTGGAAATGTGGGAAAAAGTCAACTGGATTTTCTTTTATATTGTGTCGCGTGTATAGAGTGGCCGAATGTGGATGTAAAAAAAGTAAATGAAAAATTAGAGCCGGTATTTGAAGAGCAAACTAAAAACTATTCGGTAAATCAACTAGAAACGTTGATTCAAAAAATAGCTAAAATTGCTTTGATATATAGAAAGTATATTATTGATTTTGCTGAAGATATAGATAAGCAGGATTTTTCAGAAAAAGACAATGTAAGAAGATTACTTCTTATTATGGAAAAGTTTAAAATTCAAATGTTTTATCTATACGTACTAAAGTGTCTATTGAGTAATATTAAAGTCTATAAAAATGATAAATTAGAAATCGAATGCGACTTAACAAACCCAGAGCTAAATAATGCATTCTTTAAGTTAGAAACATTTCTGATTAGAAGAAGAATTTGTGGAACTGGAACATCTACGTATTCTGGAATATGCAGTAATATTATAAAAAATGGAATAGAAAAATTATATGCAGGGACAACGCCAGAGGATGTTGCCGGAGAGAACAAAGTCATTTTACAGAATATAAAAGCAGTGAAACTTGATGTTGCTAGAATGATTTTATTTTGCCTAGAACTTACCAGGTGAAACAAAAAGGATGATGTAAAACAATTTCAATATACTACATATCAAATAGAACATATCATGCCTCAAAAATAAGAACAGCATTGGGTTCTGGAACCAGAAGAAAACACAGAAGAATTTATAGAAAAGAGAAATCTTGCAGTCTGCGAAATTGGAAATATGATTTTGCTTTCTCAAAAGTTAAATGGTCATATTCAGAACAGTAATTTTGCTACAAAGGTAGAAGGTGAAAAGGCAACAGGAAGTAAATCGAAAAAAGAGGGATATGCAGATAGAACTCAGTTGAAAATGACTAAAGAACTGGTAGATGCATATAATCAGGGAGATCAAACTTGGGATGAAAAGCATATTTACCAAAGAACTGAAAAAATAGGACAAGAAATAATTACACATTGGAAGAGATAATGATGGTAATTAATTATACGCATAATACGCAGAGATAATTAGAAATAAAAAATAAACTTTTACGCAAGAAATATTTTTTGAAAATTCCTAATAGTTTCCACATTTGATTGTGCTAAAATATATGTATGAAAAAATCTATCTCTTACTATGATGCCAATGCAACTAATTTCATAAAAACGACTAGAAACGTAGATTTCACGTCAGTTCAAAAGCGCTTTCTGAAGAAACTTCCAGCACATGCTTATATTCTCGACTTCGGCTGTGGATCTGGGCGGGATACGAAATATTTCCTGGATAAAGGATATCGCGTTGATGCTGTGGATGGTTCAATAGAGCTCTGTAAATATGCCAGTAGCTATACCGGTATTAAAGTTCGAAATATGTTCTTTCAAGAGTTAGATACAGAAGATACCTATCATGGAATCTGGGCTTGTGCTTCTATTTTACATGTGCCCCAGGTGGAGTTACCAGATATTCTCAGTAAAATGATAAGGGCATTAAAGACAAAGGGTATCATTTATGCTTCTTTTAAATACGGAGATTTTGAAGGTGAACAAAATGGAAGATATTTCACAAATATGACAGAGATGTCATTTAAAGAACTCCTTAGGGATGTATCGGAATTAAGTATTTTGGAAGAGTGGGTATCGGTGGACATACGATCAGGTAGAGAGGACGAGAAATGGCTGAACGTAATTCTTCAGAAAAAAGAAAAATAGACGATATTCTGCCAAAATCGGAAATCGTTGAATCCGGATATTTAAATAGTATGCTGAATAATTTCACAGCCAGTTATAAAATGTACTGGTTTAAGGGAATCTTTACGGAGATTATGAAGGGGAAGTCTCAGATCGCCTATCGAAGAATTGTTGCCCGTATGATTGCATCAGCATGGTATCCGGTAGTCTACTATAAATTAAGTTTGGGTCATTCTGATAAGCTTGCTGATACTATTTTGTATATTCATAAGGAACTTGGAGTTGCCAGAGAAGAAAAGGAAGAGAAAATTGTAGAGTTTGTCTGTGAAAGTCAGGACAAGAAACTTAGTAAAATGATCAAAGATTTTACCAATATGGTTCCTTATCGTTTGATACGTCCATTTTATCAGCGAGAGTTGGATCGTGAAAGAAAAGTAAATGTCGATTTTGCGGATTATAAAATAAATGCAATGATTGAGCAATATAATAGAGATGATGATGGGCATGCTTTTTATATTTTGAATGATCAGGATGAATTTTTGACTGTGTCACGAGTTTGGATATATTATTTGAAACAGAATGCTGCAATCATTGAAGGATGGATGAACTATAAACTGGTAGATTATTTGCAGAGAAGAAATCCTAATGTTCCGGCGATACCATTTAAGGTATTTCCACCATCAGATAAGGATCGAAGCCTTTCCAATGAGACAAAATATTGGAATGATATTCAAAAGGAAATTCCGCTATATGATATTTACACGGATACGGAGTTCACAAAAGAAAATCTAGAACAACGCGGGGGAATGAGTATCGATCATTTTATTCCATGGAGCTTTGTTTTACATAATGAAATATGGAATCTGTATCCAATGTACAGAAATGTAAATAGTGGAAAGAACAATAAATTACCGGATAAAGATAAATACTTGGAATCTTTTTGCGAAAAACAGTATCAGGCATTTATGGTTGCAAAGAAATGGGAAAAAGGTCCAAGAAGAAATGTAGCAATCAGGGATCAATATCTTCATGTAAAACAGGATATTTTTGAGCTAGATGGAAGTGATAGAGGCCATGACGCATTTTTGACCGCTATGAAGCAGACAATTGAGCCATTATATCAAATCGCAAATAATCAAGGATATATGGTGTGGCGAGCATAAATATGACCATGAGAGGGAAAGTCCTTCGCATGGTCATATAGTTTCTAGTCTAGAAACAGGTCTTTGATAATGGATTTACGCTCGACTTTGATATTTTCAAACTCGGATTCAAATTGATCGATTGTGTCAATTTGGGAGGCAAGTTTATGCCAACGACTTAAATTTGTCGAATTTTTTTCTTGAAGGATTCGCTCTTTTAATGCAGGTGATACAGTTCCTTTAACTTCTAGGAGTTCAATAATAAATTGAGCTTTTCCCGTGGCTATTCCGTCGTCTCGGACATACGCATCCCTGGCATTGCGATCTCGGATTGATTTTAATTTCGCCTCATAAATAGCAATAGGATAGGCAGCTAAATTGATAAGCTTAAGTTTGGAAATGGCTTCTTTAATGAGAC
>JAQUYA010000158.1 GCA_028692055.1 Lachnospiraceae bacterium
TATTGCCTAAAGCTGCCATTTCAAAAAGGAACATAGGGATTTTGGTAGTAGACCAGGCACCTATAAAAATCAGGATATTCATAAACTTCACACCTTTTTTCATAAAGACAGCAGCAACAGGGAAAGCGCCATATAAAGGGCCTGCAGCAGCGGAGCCTATAAAAATAGCAAGCAAAACACCTTTATGTCCAGATCCTTCCCCCATGTATTTTATCATGGTTTCTCTTGGAACCCAGACATCAAGTAGACCGAGAAGAAGGAAGATAGGAGGTATGACTAACAGCATTTCTTTAACAGAATTCCCAGTAATGAGGAGTGCTTTTATTCCTAATTGTTGATTAACAATGGTTAATATTATCATTGCCACAAGGACAATGAGAAATACACGATATCTTTTCAGTAATTTTTTCATTTACATCACCACCATTCCGATTATTGCAGCTACAAGGAAGGAAAAGAAAAACGCTAATACATTTCTTAGAATCGAGATTTTCTTACCAAAATATTTGATTTCTACTGGAATTGTAATAATACCAACCATCATAAGTGTTGACACAAAAGCTGCAATCTGCATGTAACCCGCGCCGTTTTCCAAAAGAATTGCAGCAGTTGGAAACGCTACGAATCCAGGAATCAGGGTTACAGATCCAATAATTCCTGCAAGTATAACACCAAACCATCCGGATTCAGCTCCAATGATTTTGGAGATGGTTTCAGGATTCAGAATTGCAAGTAAAAAACCTACCAGTAAAATTACGACCAGAAATTCTGGAAGGATATTTTCAAAAGCTTTCCAAGCTTTCTTTAATGCCATTTTTGTCTTTTTCTTATCCTTTACGAAAGAGAGAATTAAGAGGACAATGGCAAGTCCATAGAAGATATAGGAATCCATGGGATTACCTCCTTATTTTTTTATTACATGTGACATCTGAAATAATTCTTTAGAATGAACTGCTTAATAATAAACCAATAATAGCTCCATATATAGTGGAACCATTTCGGCTTGAGGTGATAGGACATGTTCCACTCTTACAGCCTACTTTTTTATGGTAGAGATATCCCAATAATCCGCCGATGACAGCACCAGCAATTAGTTTTAGTATCATTTTAAAATCCTCCTTTAAAGTTTATGCACTGATTTTTTTACTGTTGTTTCTTAAGTACTTAATAAGTTCTGTTCCTGCCTTTGCACCTTCATACACTGCTTTTGAAATTTGTAATAATCCGCCGGTGCAGTCTCCAGCAGCATAAAGACCAGGTATGTTAGTTGACATATTTTCATCAACAATGATTTTATTATTTTGCGTTTCAGCACCGATTTTTTTTGCTAGGTCTGTACTGCCAGCCACACCAATTGCTACAAAAAGACCAGAAACCTGAATCATCTCTCCATTTTGAAAATGGACTTCTTCGATTACATCATTTCCACCAATTGAATCAATAATATTAGTATTAATTTTAATGTTTTCGGGAACTTGAAAATCAGGTTCTTTCCCATTGGTAAGAATCGTGACAGAGTTTGAAGTAGGAAGCAATTCCAACGCCTCATGCAACGCATAATTTCCATTACCTAAAACAGCTACGTCCTTTCCTCTATAGAAGAAAGCATCACATACAGCACAGTAACTAATACCATGACCCTCATATTCTTTTAAACCTATAATTTTGGGAGCCATTCGGGATGTACCTGTGGCAAGGACAACACCGTCAGCCTCGTATTCCCCACCTTCTGTGATTACAGTTAATTTATCACCATAAGATATTCCTAAAACTTCATCTGATATAATTTCTGCACCCAGCCTGCGGGCACCTTCCATTCCTTCTGAAATCAGATCCTTTCCGGATATTGGTTGACTGAAACCATAATAATTTTCTATTTCAGAGGCTTTACCTAAAGCACCATGATCTTTACCTATAATCATTGTGTTGATACCTGCTCTTGTTGTATATAGTGCAGTCGAGACACCTGCAGGACCATTACCAATTATAATTACATTCGCCATAATTAATTTCCACCTTTCTCTGTGACTGTGTAGATTATAGCAATAATGATTCTAATAGTTCTGTGACAGAATCACATGGAATCTGATTTTATATTAAGACTATTCGTAGTATAATTAAGACATATAAATCTGAATTTATATTGTGATATATTAAAGAGATGAAGGGAGTAAAGCATGGATAAAAAACAGATATTGGTAGTAGATGATGAGCAGGGAATCCGTGATATTATAAATGAATATCTTGTATTAGAGGATTTTGAAGTGATTGAGGCGATAGACGGCGTAGATGGACTGAATAAATTTAAAAATCATCTAATATCGGTAGTCATATTAGATGTGATGCTTCCCAAAATGGATGGATGGAAAGTGTGTCGAGAAATAAGGGCAACATCAAGTGTGCCAATTATCATGCTGACAGCAAGGGGAGAGGAATATGATAAGCTCTTTGGTTTCGAACTTGGCATTGATGACTATATGGTCAAACCTTTCAGCCCGAAAGAATTGCTTGCAAGGATAAAAGCAATTTTAGGAAGAAGTAACAAAGTAGTCGAAGAACCGGAAAAACTAAATAGACTACAAATAGAAGAGGTTTTGATTGATTTTGATGCAAGGAGTGTCTATTTAGGGAAGAAATTGTTAAGCATGACTCCAAAAGAATATGATTTGTTTTCTTTTTTTGTGAATAATCAGGGAAAGGTTTTTTCGAGAGAACAACTTCTAAATCAGGTGTGGGGATATGAATTTTTAGGTGATGTTAGAACGGTGGATACCCATATAAAAATGCTTAGAGAAACACTAGGAAAATATCGAAAATGGATTACAACAGCTTGGGGAATTGGATACAAATTTCAAGTGGAGGAAAAAGTGTAAAATAATTTGACAATTATTTTACATTAGTATTGATTTTATGCATGCTAAAGCACGCAGATAGGAGTATAGATGAAAAGTATAAGAGCAAAACTCTGGGTTGGGATGATGATACTAGTGGGAGTGATTATTGTCCTTCTTTGGCTTTTTCAGATTGTTTTTTTGGACAAATTCTATACTGTGATTGAGATCGGTGAAGTAAGGAAAAATGCGGAGAACATCGTTGCAGAAATCGAAGAATTAACAGATATAACGCAGATTAATAATGAAGAAAATATTCCCCAGAATATAGAAAAATATATATATGAAAAACAGTTATCAGTAGAGGTCATTGATCATGATTATAAGGTACTATATCAGGGAACATCCGGCAGCAATACAAACATGCCAGGGGTAATGAAGGAAGCTTTTTTAGAGGTTTCAAAAAGTGCAATGGAAGGAGAAGAATCAAAACAGGTGGTCACCCATCCGAAATATGGATATGATTTTATGATTATTGGCATTCCTATAAGAAATGAAACTTCAGTACAGGGTGTGATGATGGTAACTATGCCTTTGGCTTCTGTTGGAGATACAGTAGATATTCTTAAAAGGCAGCTTATTATTATAACCTGTGTTCTTTTTGTAGTATCGTTGCTCATTTCCTATAAACTTTCTAAAAATTTTGCCAATCCAATTTCTAAAATTAGCCGACAGGCAGATAGCTATGCAAAAGGAGAGTATCATATACGTATCAATCCTATCAGTGATGATGAAATAGGAAAACTAGCTAAGCGAATGA
>JAQUYA010000159.1 GCA_028692055.1 Lachnospiraceae bacterium
CAGTCTTTCAGCCTGTCATCTGGCAAATGACAAGTGTGTCGTTCTTTGTCAACCAGCTGCTTTACAAAATCCGTGGCAGGCTCTCGTAAAAGCTCATTTGGTTCAGCATACTGCTGTATCACTCCTTTATCCATGACCAACACCTTGGTGCCAAGCTTTAGTGCTTCAGAAATATCGTGTGTAACAAACAAAACTGTAATTCCCGTTTTTTCGTAAATTTGCTTCAACTCTATTTGCAGCTGTCCACGGGTGATCTCATCAACCGCTCCAAACGGCTCATCCATCAGAAGGATATCGGGAGATGCTGCCAAGGCTCTTGCAATACCAACTCTTTGCTGCTGTCCTCCCGAAAGTTCAGACGGATAGCAGTCCTTCATTTCTTCTTCAAGTCCTACTATTTTCATCCATTTGGAAACAGCGGCCTTTGTTTTTGCCTTATCCTTTTTATTGAGTAGATTGGGAACATAGGAGATATTCTGTTCTACCGTCATATGAGGAAACAAGACACTGCCCTGAATGGCATATCCAATATTGCGACGAAGATCCGTTAGATTTTTCTTTCTAATACTCTCTCCATCCACAAAAATGTCGCCGCTTGTTGGCTCGATAAGGCCGTTTATCATTTTTAAAGCTGTAGTCTTACCACAACCGGAAGAACCAATAATCGTAACAAACTCACCTTTTTCTATAGAAAGATTAAATCCTTCCATGATTATCTTATCATTGTATGCTTTTTTTATGTTTTTAAATTCAATCACTGTATTCATTTATTTACACCTCATTTCAGAAGACCTGCGTCCTGCAAAAATACTCTGGCTACCTCTCTGGGCTCTTTCCCATGAGTTTCCACGGCATAGTTCATCTGTGCCATGGCATCGTCAGAAATAACATCTGTGAGTTTCTCAAAAATTTCATTTAGCTCGGGATGCCTTTCCAGCACCTCAGAACGTATGACATTACCGCATAAATATGACGGATAAAAGTTTTTATCATCTTCAAGAACAGTAACGTCCGAAACAGAAAGCTGACCGTCGGTAGTAAATATAACCATAGCATCAATTTTCCCTTGATTTATGGCTTGATATTTCAATCCAATGTCCATATCCATCGTTTTTTTAAAGGAAAAACCGTAGGTATCGCAAAGAGCATCATATCCATCCTCGCGCTCAAAAAAATCATACTCCGCCCCAAAGACAAGCTGATTTGATATGGCTTTTAAGTCAGAATAGGTTTGCAGATTATACTTTTCTGCAATCTCACGGCGTACAACCAATCCAAAGGTGTTATTAAATCCGTACATTCCAATCCACTGCATATTCAGAGCGTTTATATACTCATCCTGCATAGACGCAAATAAATCCTCGCTGTATAATCCATCTTTTTTTAGCACCATATTCCAGCCCGTTCCCGTGTATTCTGGATAGATGTCAAATTCACCGCTTTCCATTGCAGGCTCAATATTGGATGTCCCTCCACCGACACCTTGTGTTAATTCTACATTCAAATCTGTGTCCTGTTCAATCAGAATATCAAGCATTTCTCCAAGCACATATTGTTCGGTCATGGGCTTTGTCGCAATATGAATAGTATCCTGCTTACTGACTGGAAGCATCGCACTGCCGATAATTACCAGGCAAAGTAAAAGCGCCGTAATCGCCATGATACGGTTTGCCTTTTTCGCTTTTACACTGCGTTTGCTCAGTCTCTTCTCGATAAATCCAAGAATAAAATCCATTGCCAACGCTAAAACTGCAATAAGTAAACTGCCATCCATGGTCATTGCCGTATTATTTGTAGTAATCCCTCTGTAAATGGCAACACCTAAACCGCCTGCGCCGATAAACGATGCGATACCTGCAAGAGCAATCGTCATGGTAACCACATTGCGAATACCTGACAGAATTACAGGCATAGCAAGGGGAATTTTGATTTTAAAGAGGATTTGTGTTCTTGTGCTTCCCATTCCTTCTGCAGCCTCCAAGATGGCTGGGTCAACATTTGTAATCCCTGTATGTGTACTTCGCACCATTGGCAGCAATGCATACACCGTTAAAGTGATAACTGCTGTAGCGTTTCCAATTCCTGAAAATGGGATTAGAAAGCCAAGCATAGAAATAGAAGGAATGGTATATAGAAAATTAATTACACCCAAAGTTGGTTTTGCAGACTTTTGAAATTCGCTAATTAAAATTCCAACGAAACCACCAAACAAAATAGCAATGACGATAGCCATCAGGGAAATCTCCAAATGCTCCAAAAGTAAACCCAAAAATAAATCTTTCTTCTGAGTAAAGACCGTCCACATATTTTGTAACATTTTTATACACCTCTTCTCTTAATTGCCCCAACAGGACAATTTTCAAAGCACAAACCACAATGCAGACAATGATTTTGTTTTATTGAAAATGGAGTTCCCTTAATAATACATTGTTGAGGACAGCTTTTTGCACATTTTCCACAGCCTATGCAAGCATCATTAATCTCATATCCTTTTGTCTCAGTATTCATTGATCCAATTGAAAAACACTCGCGGTAAACTGGTGTTTTTCCTAAATCAAAAAATTCAATCTGCCCGTTTTCAATAGAGAACGGTTCCAATATATACCTGCTTTGGTTTGGATACACTTCATTCATTGCCGGATTTTCTTCAAATATACGATCAATTAATTTCTTCTGTTCCGGTTGATGTTCCGCAATGCCATTTAATCGTATCATCTGGAATTTGCTGTTTAATCCAGTGATAGCAACATATTTTTTCCCCTCAAGCTGGTTGTAAAATTCCTTACCTCTCGCTGTGCAAAAATACAGTTTATTATCTTCTATTAGCATAACATCAATAATACGCACCTGAGGACGACCATCTTGATCCACCGTTGCAAAGGAAACATCTTTAACTTCACGTAAAATAGCTAAACATTCTTCTACCGTCATATCATTACCCCCTAATTTTGTCGTAATCTTTATTGTTACATCTGTATGATATCATTCGCTTGTTGTAATGTCAATAGTTACATCATTTTTTTTCAAAAAATTACCCCGCACCTTTTTTAGGGTACGGGTAACATCATAATTCCTTTTGAATATAACTCTTTGTTTCTTCAACAATCTCTTGTATGGTTATGCTTCTCATTTCATTCTCCATTGCCGTTTGAATCTGGTCCAGTTTATGATCTAAGACATTGTGAATATTTCGTCCTACCGGGCATTCTTTATTTGGATTTTCGTGGAAATGAAAGAGTTCTCCATTCTCTATACTGTCTACTGCATTATATATATCAAGCATCGTTATCTCTGATAATGGCTTTGCTATTACTGCACCGCCACTTCCTCTAATAACATTGATAATTCCAGCTCCTTTTAATTGCTGAAGTAACCGTCTGATTACAACAGGATTCACATTTACGCTTCCTGCAAGAAAATCACTGGTTACTTTATAATCATCTTTAAATGTATCAATACAAGCTAGAATATGAATAGCTATTGTAAACCTACTTGATATTTGCATATATATTTCCCGTCTTTCTGCGAAAGACACCAATGCGTCATGAAACAATTGACTGTCCTTCACTATCTAATATAGTTTCCTTCTGATATTATTTTTATATAAGACTGACACACTACAGAACACG
>JAQUYA010000160.1 GCA_028692055.1 Lachnospiraceae bacterium
AAGATTCCCAGCACGCAGGCAGAAGCATACACCAGCACGACTTTTTTTCCCTTTTCCTCTTCCGTCATCCATAAATACAACAACGCACACAAAAATAACGTCAGGTAGATGCTTTTTCCATTATATAATTTGAATATATCCACGGTTTGTATAAATGCATCCAGCATCTTCGTTCCGGCTCCCTTCTGCAGCTTATTTTATATCTCAGGCTAAATTAACAATTTTACATATAACAGTCCTATTACAAACAATGGCACCATAGAAAGAATGCACGGTATTAACAGCTTGGGTTTCTTATAAAAGCAGGCAAGCAATACGGTCGTTCCACCTATTAATAATGCTGCCAGCATAAGCCCCATGAGAGAGGTATAGACTGCTGTTATCATTACACAGGATAGAAGTATCCAGGGTACAAAGCTATTGGTTTGATTTACTGTTACTTTACTATCCGATTCTTTCAAATTCCTCCAGACTAACAGCAATCCGAGAATTGCAGCTGCCGGAATGATATTTCCGAGAAATGCTTTTCCCTGAGATGTTCTGGTCAGTAAAAAGGTGCTGCTCATATAGATGTTATCGTTTCCAAAGAGATTCATAAGACTTACAAATATAAGAAAAATCGGTACATACTGTTTTTCTACCAAAATATCCGCAATTAATTTGATAAGAAGATAAAATAATAGTAATACCGCACTCGCATATAGAACATGTGTGACAATCGTCGGATGAATCCCACTTGCACCTGCTAAAAAGGATATAAAAACAGGGGCTGCCGAAAAGGCATGACGTACATCTAAAACCGAAGACTCCCCTGTATAAGCCGTTCGCATATACATATTGTTATTTTGCCAGGTAATTACCGAATGTACAGCATACAAAGCATCATCTCCGTCATGGAACTGATAAAAGATGGTCTTATATAGCTGAAAACCAACTAAACCAAATGCAATCAGCCATAAAACTACGGTTGTCCACGATACTTTTTCTATTTTTTGATGTTGTTTTATCCAATATTTCCCATTGCATGCAAGTGATATCACGGATAAAGCAGCAATGCCTACTCCATATACAACCACCAATGGTTTGAAATGATTATAAAAAACCACAAACAGAATATAGATTATCTGAAAAAGTGCCAGCATCAGAAAATATCCGGTCACCAGAATCATGGATAGATTCTGGTATTTCTTACGCATATAACGCGTTATGGATAATCCACAACAGAAAGGAGTCACCGCGAGCCACATAAAAATTGCCATTAATTTGATTAACATACGTTATTCCTCATCATGTACTTTCACTACCCATACATTGTTTATACGTTTAATAGAACCTCCTGCCGGATAGATTGGCATTGCTTTATATTCTTCGGTTTCTTTGATGGCATCGTTCTCTGCATCGGTAACTTTTTCATAATAGATTCCCATATAGGTCTGTAAGAATCCTTTTCTGGAGCCCGTTGTCAACAGGCCATTTTCCATTGCCATTCCCGAGAATTCTGTGAAACGGTCTGCGTCATATGATGGCTGTGCCAACGGATTTGGATCCGGATAAAATTCACCTAGAATACTGATTTGATCTCCATATTGATAACCCTCCTGTGATTCTATATTCATCACGATTCGGTTATAATAAGCAGATGCTCTGTCTACTGCAATCGATACCCGGAAATAAGCCTCATTGGTTACCAGATAATTGCGATATCCCACCAGCATAATCGCTGCTGCCGTAATTCCATATAGGATTCCCTTTAATCGTTTTTTCTGTGCTTCCTCTGTGGTCCGAATCTGTTCCATCAGAACAATTGCCACGATATACACAAAGAAATACTGATGCAGCATCATCAAAGTAGCATCCTGGGTTTCCGGTGCCAGAATGTAAATAGAGGCAAGCGCCAAAGGCTCTACCAGCATAAGTACTATGATTAGGACTGTCTTTGCCTTGTCCTTGTAGATTTTTCTATCTATAAGCACCCAAATCAACAGTACCACAATCATAATGCAGACAGCGATATTCACTGCCTGTGAAAAAGGACTGGTGAAACTATAAGGTTTGATTACGAAATATTCCAGAATACGTTTATAACAACGCATGACCAAACGAGGCAGTTGAAGGATATTTACCTGTCCCATCGTATCTAAACCGCGGTCTGTGGTAAGATGTGGAAATAATACTTTTGAAATAATCACATAGGAAAGTAAGGTAGCCGCCAAGGTTATGAGCGATTTTATGCCATCACGCAATACTTTCTGAAACGAACTTTCTTCCTGCATGGCATCTCTTACAAATCCCATTACCAGCATTCCTGCCGCCAAACAGATATAGGACTGATATACCCCAAGACTCAATACAAATAATAGAAATGCCGGAATAAATCCATATTTATAACGTCGATACAGATACACACCAATACATACAAATAAAAATCCCATGGCATAGCAGGTAACCGTGAACATATAATTCATGGTAGATGCAACTGCCGGAAATGAAATCACCATAAGCGGGGTCAATATCGCTCCGGTTACCGTCTTCATATTCATTGCCAGATAAATAAAGCATGCCGCAATCGTCCATAAAATAATCCCGACCATTCCATTAAATGCGGGAATACTCCACTCACCCGTTAACGGTCTTAAATATTGCAGTAACCAGCGTCCGTATTCAATGCCACTGCCAAACCCGTGGAAATTATTCAAATCATCCCAATTGGGAAGCTTATGTGTCAACATGTACAAATGAACGATTACACCAAAAACAAGTCCTGATGCAAAGCAAATCCATACATTCTTTGGTACTTTTCTATAAAAACTCTTTAATACATCCATCTCTATCAAAACCTCCGTCGGCTTAACTCTCTACTAATTCAATCAATCCCATTGCTGTCATAAGAAATGCAACCTTTTTCCTGTTAAATAGGATTGCTTCCTTGGGTTCTGACACCAGCATGGCACCCTTTTCTACTAATATATCTATTTTAGCCTCTATATCGGCCACTTCATAACAGGTATGGTAGAGAAAATTTCTCTTTTTCACCAGCTTTTCTACCTGTGGTCCAGATATCAGCTCGATATCCGTTCCATCTGATAGCGTAACCATACACAAATTTGCCCGCTGCTGTTCATCAAAAACAATATCTGTTATATAGGTTACTCTGGCGATACTCTTTAGGTATTCCTGCATAGTCGGAATATCTGCCGTTGCGATTCCCACATGGTGAAAACGCATTTCATCTGGCTCCATTGTTTTCCCGACCTCGCTGGTTGTCTTTTTATTTATATTTTTATTTATATCCTTATTTATATCTTCATTTGCCATATGCTTTCTTTGCACCTCGCATTATTCGTCTGTTTCTCTATTTGCCTATTTCTTGATTTTCCTATTTCTTGATTTGCTTATTTCCAGAGTTATTTTACTGCCTATTCTGTCTGGAATATCGCATCATAATCATATGTTTCTGCAAGTACCCGCATCTTCTCTATACTAGCAGACAGACTGGCATCGGTCAATTCATGGCTGCCATCTGCAAAGCATTCCACCATATAATGATTGATGTCCCTATGATAATGGTCATAATCTG
>JAQUYA010000054.1 GCA_028692055.1 Lachnospiraceae bacterium
GCTTTATCCTTTTGAAAATCGCTGTAAAAATCTGCAAAGAAATTAATCAATTCACTTACCTTCATATTATTTTCGAGATAAGTACGCTCGGGTAAATAGGCAATTTTTTTCTTGCTTGCAATACCTGGTGCAGCACCATTGATTAAAATCGTGCCGGAAGTAGGAGTGAGCAATCCGTTTATCATTTTGATAAAAGTGCTTTTTCCGCTTCCATTTGGTCCTAATAATCCAATGATGCGACCGCGTCCAATTTGAATGGACAAATCGTTGACTGCAATGGAATCATTATTATATTTTTTGGTTACATTTTTTGCTTCTAGTAAAGCCGCCATTTTTATTCCTCCCCTATTATATCTGTGAACAAAGATACGATTTCCCTTTTATCGTAACCAAGCTCTGTCATCTTTTCAAAAAAAATATTTATTTGTGTTTCTGCAAGCTCTTTTTGAATCCCCTTAATCATAGTAATATCCTCTGTAACTAATCTGCCGGTAGTGCGCATTGTAATAATAAGTCCACTACGTTCCAATTCTGCAAAAGCTTTTTGCATTGTATTGGGATTCACACAAGCGACTGCTGCTAATTCCCGAACACTTGGTAATTTATCCCCTGGCTTGTAATACCCAGATACAATCTGCATTTGGATTTTCTCTACAATTTGTGCATATATTGGTCTATCCGAATCTAAATCCCATGCCATATTTACTCCTATCTGCGCGTCCAGACACGCGTATTTTTTTAAATACAACCTAGCTGTATTATGCGATTAATACAATGGTACACCAAGAAAACAAAAAGGTCAATACTTTGGCACCGATTTGTTGCGAAAAGAAGCAAAATAATGTTATACTATCAACATATATTATTTATGCCTATTTAAAGTGGCGGGCTGGAAAGTGTGGTGAACAAACTTGAAGAAGGTCGTAGAGAAGTACATAAATGAGCAATTTGACATCGAGAATACGTCCCTCGATTTTTCATGTTCTAAATTAGAGATTTCCATGAATAAAAATGAGATTTCTTCAGGTACCTTTCAGATACACAGCCAGGGTGAAAAGGAAAATAGGGGCTATTTATACGCAACAACATCCAGAATTACATTTGCGAGTAAACAGTTTGAAGGAAATGAATATCAGGTAAAATTTGATTTTAATGCAAAGGGACTTGAAGAAGGGGAAGTAGTAAGAGGTGAAATCAATGTGGTTTCGGAAAAGGGCGAGGGCTATCTTCCGTTTGTGGTAATCATTGAACACACGGCAATTGCAACCACACTTGGCAATATCAAAAATCTGTTTCATTTTGCAAATCTTGCAAAGAGTAATTGGAAGGAAGCAGTTCAATTATTCTACTCGGCTAATTTTTCAAAAATACTTACAGGCAACGATAAGCAGTTTTTTAGTGTCTATAAAGGACTGGCAAAAGACTTTGGAAACGAGCAGAATGTAGAAGAATTCCTGATACGTGTAAATAAGAAACAGGCGACCGAGTATCTCACAGATGTGGACCAGATTACGCTGGATAGTCCAGAGGGTGTCCTTGCAGAACAGATAGAGATTACGAAGAATGGCTGGGGATTGGTTTCCTTACATGTTTTTATAGAAGGTGATTTTCTGACGGTTGAGAAAGAATATTTAACCGACGATGAATTTCTGGGTAATCATTGCCAACTGAACCTTTATATTTATAGTGAAAGATTGCATAAAGGTACAAATTATGGTGCAATCCGCCTTAAACATGCATACGGGGAAACTAAGATACCCATTACAGTTACACAGCCGGAGATAGAGAAGAAAAGTCATCATATGCTGGAACGGGAACTGAATACAGAGTTGATGAATAATTATATGGAATTTCGTACTAGGAAGATGAATACGGCCTCCTGGATTACCAAGACGGAAGACATCGTACAACGGATGATTCGAAACGATGATAAGAATCCGGTTTACCGCCTTTATCACGCACAGATACTGATTACACAGAATCGTTTTAATGAAGCAAAGTGGGTACTGGACCATGTAAAAGAGATGTTGGAAAATGCAGATTATGCACCAGAGATTATCTGCTATTATCTATATCTAAAGACGCTCTATAAGCGTGATGAAGAATATGTAAATGAAAAAACAGAAGAAATAGAAACTATCTATAAGCAACAACGGGAAAATTGGAGGATTGCCTGGTTGTTGCTCTATCTGCGTGAAGAATACAGCAAGAATCCTACTAAAAAGTGGCTCCTTCTGGAGGAACAGTTTCATTATCATAATTGTAGTCCGGTATTATATGTGGAAGCCATCTATCTGGTTAATGCAAATCCATCTTTATTACAGGAGCTTGGAGAATTTGAGATACAAATACTGAATTTTGCAGTGAAGAAGAATCTATTAGAGGCAGACGTACTTCCACAGATTCATTATTTGATTGGAAGAGTGAAGCAGTATTCGAATCGTTTGCTTGCAATTTTAATCTATGGGTATGAATTGAAGCATGATACAGAATCCATTCAAGAAATATGTGAGCTGCTGATGAAGGGAAACAAAACAGACAGTAAATATTTTAAGTGGTATGCACTTGGCGTAGAGAAACAGCTTCGTATTACGAGGCTTTATGAGTACTATATGATGTCGATTCCGTTGGATTTCACAGGAGAATTACCGAAGATTGTTATGATGTATTTTGCATATGCCTGCAATCTGAGTTTTGAACGAACCGCTTTTTTATATGCGAATATTTTGCGCCATAAGGATATACTTCCGGAAATGGTACGATCCTATGCAGAGCAGATGGAACATTTTGCGATTGAACAGCTGCAAAAGGGACATATGAGTAAGGAACTTGCTTATGTTTACATGGAATTAATCACGCCGGTAAACATGAACGAAGAAATTGCCAGACCTTTAGCACCCCTGTTATTTCTTCATCTGATTGAAGTGGAGGATGTGAATATCCGCCAGGTGGTAGTGATACATGACAAGATGAAGGGTGAGGTACGTTATCCGGTTACGAATGGAAGAGCATATGTTGCTATTTACAGTGAAGCATACAGGATTTTCCTACAGGATGGTTTTGGTAACCGCTATGCAGAAAAAGAATCCTATACGATTGTAAAGTATCTTTCTCCAAGGAAGCTGGTACGGGCAATGCAGCATTTGAATCTGGATCTGCTGGGGTTGGATATCTATGTCTGTGAAAGCAGCAGTGCTTATGTGACGATATCCAATGAGAATGTGTCCCATTTTGCAAGACTTGCCGAATCTGAGCAGATACGGGATGAGTACAAACGTGAAATTCGCACGAAGCTACTGGAATACTATTTTGAGAATGACATGATACGTGAACTGGATGATTACCTGCAAAGAGTAGTGCCGGATAATCTGACAGAGACAGAGCGCGCAGAATTTATTCAGCTTATGGTAAACAGAGGAATGTATGACAAAGCACTGGCATGGATAGAAGCATATGGAACAGAATGTATCACGGGTAAAGTACTGTTCCGTTTGTGCAGTCGACTGCTGGTTCGAAGTGAGTTTGCATATGACGAAAGCATTGTGGAACTGTGCCATGTCGCATTTATGCTAAAAAAATATGATGAACATGTATTACAGTATCTGGTGTGCCATTATCGTGGGACGACAAAGGAACTGCGGGATATATGGAAGGCAGCGTCTGATTTTGGACTGGATGTACAGATTTTATGCGAACGAATCATTCTTCAAATGCTTTATAGCAATACGTTTCTGGTGGAAGGCATTGATATTTTCACGGAATATGTAGGCTTCGGTGCGGATGATGATATTAAACTGGCTTATCTCACCAGATGCGCATATGAGTATTTTGTAGATGATAAATTAATTGACACAAAGGTATTTCATTTTCTTACAGAGATGATAAAAAAAGGTATGGAAGTGAGTAGGGTTTGTGAATATGCGTATTTAAGACATTTCGCAGAAAACAGGGATTGTTTAGATGTGAATTCAGCTCTGATTGTAAAAAATCTATTAGCAGAGATGCTGGAGGAACAAATTTATTTGCCATTTTTTCTCAAATATATTGATTTGGTTCCGCAGTTATCTGTCATGCAGGATCGGGAGGTTCTGGAATATAAATCAAATTCAAAGTGCCGGGTATGTCTGCATTATGTGTTTGCAAAAGAAGGCGAGAAGCAGGCGGCAGAATACCGAAAAGAAGAATTGCATGGTATCTACGGTCGTGTATTTCTGAAATCATTTGTACTTTTTTTCGGTGAAAATATTCAGTATTATATAACAGAAGAAATAGGTGGACACGAACAATTAACAGAAAGTGGAACGATACATAAAAATGAAATTGCAAAGGAAATGAAGGAAAATAAATTTACACTTCTAAATGATATTTCCATTGCAAAAACATTGCAGGATTATGAAACAACAGAACAATTGCTGAATGAATTTTATAAAAAAGAGTATCTGATAAATAATTTATTCCGTATTTGCTAGGGACATATAAAAAAAGTAAGTAAAAGTGAGTGACAACATATGTTTTTTGATAAAGTAAACATTTTGAAAAAACTGAATAATCAATCGGTTGTTGTAGGATATGATTTGGGAGATACGGTATCTCAGATTAGTGTTGCACACTTGAACGATGAGGAACCGATTACCTTATCTACGGTTGCCGGTGAGGAACAATTCAACATCCCGACGGTATTATGCAAGAGACGGGATGTAAATCAATGGTTCTATGGTAAGGAAGCACTCCGTAATGTGGAGAGCGAAGAGGGAATTTTGGTAGAAGGCTTGATTCAGAAGGCCATCGATGGCAGCAGGATTGAGATAGAGGGACTGCAGATTGAACCGATTGAACTGCTTGCTTTATTCATCAAAAAGAGCTTTTCCATGCTTGGTATGATAACCTCATTAGCGAATGTTGCAGCGATTATGATAACGGTGGATTCCTTAACAGAAGAAATGGTAGATGTATTAACAAAGGTGATAGATTTACTGAATGTAAAGAGGGAATCCGTACTATTTCAAAGCCATGAAGAAAGTGCCTTTTACTACATTATGAATCAGGAGGAGGAATTACGAAAATATCAGGTGGGTATTTGTGACTTTGCACATGGACATCTGAAAACCTACTGCCTGGAAACGAACAGGCGGACAATTCCAATGGTTTCTTTTGTAGAAGAAAAAGTATACAAAGATTTTAAAAGTAAGAATGATGACGAATTTTTGCAGGTGTCGATGAATCTGTGCAGGGAAAAAATCATCAGTTCCGTATTTCTGATAGGAGAAAACTTTCAGGAGGATTGGTGCAAGCGTTCCCTCGGATATCTGTGCAATGGTAGAAGGGTTTTTCAGGGAAATAATCTTTACAGTAAGGGCGCTTGCTATGCAATTGCCGAAAAAGTGAAGCCAACAGATTTGAGCAGGGAGCAGGTGTTCCTTGGAAAAGATAAATTGAAATCAAATATTGGCATGCGGGTAGAAAAAGAAGGGCAGGATGCGTATTTTGCTTTGCTGGATGCGGGAGAAAACTGGTATGATGCAAGGAAAACAGTAGATTTTATGCTGGATTCTGGGAATGTGATTTCAATACTTATTACTCCTTTAAATGAAACGGAAAGCAAGAAAGCAGATATTCCCCTATCTGGGATTCCAATACGGCCGAGAAAAACGACACGTATTCATATGGAAGTGACGATGGTGTCAGAAAGTATATTACATATTTATTGTAAGGATATGGGATTTGGCGATATTTATAAGTCGTCGGAGATGGAGTGGAACGAAGATTTTACGATATAATGAGTGTTAGTGTCATAATGAGCGTTAGTGATAAATGTACAGAGTAAAAGAGGAAGACAACTGTGAGCAAGCTTATCTTATGTATAGGGGAATATGCAAAAACTCCATATTGGATTGACCGAAGTGAAATGAATATATATTCCATTGAAGAATTGTGCTATTTTATTCGCGAGAATATTGTCCTGTTAGATAAGGAATTTATGCGTATAGAATTGGGCAGCTGGCTGGAGAAAGAATGTGGCCTTAAGGAGCTTGGACAAGAGCTGCTATCCTGCATTAGACAGCATGCTTCTTTAAATGTATTTGTCAGCCGTATTATGAGGTATGCCCATTACTGCTCGGAAAGTGAAATACAGGAAATGGACCAGCAGATTACGGAAAATGCAGAGATGAATAACTGGGAAAAACGAAAGACCAGAGTTGACTTCTATTTCAAAAACGGAAGGTTTGCAATTGCACTCAGAGAGTATGAAAGTCTTCGTAAGGAACTGAATCTGGAAGACAGGAAGCTGAGTGCACGTATTTCAAATAATATTGGTACCATATATGCACATTTATATGCTTTTGATATGGCGGCAGTAAATTTTCTGCGTGCATATGAAGAAGATGAAAAAGAGGAATACTTCTTTGTTTATCTGGCAGCGAAGAGAATGTTATTATCCGAGAAAGAATATGTGGACTTTGTTGCACAGGAAGTAGAACACTACGATATTTCGCTGCAATTAGAAAAAACATTGGAAAATCTAAATAGTTTGTGGGAGGAAAGTGACGAGAAGCATATGCTGGAGGAATTAAATGAGTGGCGGAATGGAAAGCGGGTAAATGAGTATTATGAAACCGTGGAACAGTTAACCAATCAGTGGAAAGATGTATATCGGGATAGTGTATTGAATAATCGTAAATAGATTATGAATAATTGTGGACGAAGGATGGCAGGAGGAGTATCACTTGAAGCTGTGGGATAAAATTTTTAAAAGGAAAAAGGTAGCGCAGGAAGAATATACAGAGGACAACTGGAATGAAGCGTCTACACTAAGGCGGGAAGACGTAAACATGAATGATGAGGCTCAGCGTGAGAAATATGTGCGCAGCTGCCTGGAACAGATTGAAGAAGCCTCTAAGGAAATGGATGAATTAACGGCAGAATATTCCATGGTAACCTCCTATCTGACTGATATGGAGGAAGTAGAAGCACTGCCTCAGGAAGAGAAAAAACTGATTGCGGAGCGAGCAGAAAAAGTAGTAAATCTTCTGGGAGAACAAAAACGTTTTCAGAAGAGTGCAAGCCGCATGTCCGATCAGGATTATAAGCGCATGGAACGTATTCAGGAGGAAATGCCAGAGGGATATGAAAAGGTAAAAGAATGTGAGGAGTATCACGAACTCGTAAAAAATGATTTGGTAAGACTATCCGGTGAGCGCCATGCCTATTATTATAGAAAGAATGAATTGCGTGCATTAATTGAAAATACGAGAGGAATTGCCGTAATTGCGATGATTGCAACGGTAACCGCGTGTGTTATTTTGCTGATTTTACAAGTGAGCTTAGAACTGAACGTAAAGATTGGTTATTTACTGACGGCAGGCTTTGGAGCACTTTCATTGACCTTTCTCTATGTGAAACATACAGATGCTATAAAGGAATTGAAAAGGCTGGAATTAGCAATTAATAAATTAATCCTGCTACAGAACCGCGTAAAGATACGTTATGTTAACAATACGAATCTGCTGGACTACTATTATATTAAATTTAATATTGAGTCCTCCACACAACTCAAGGAATTATGGGATTTATTTATTGTAGAACGGGAAGAACGTGCAAAGATTGAAAAAGCAAACGAAGAACTGGATTTTTACAGTGGCGGACTGCTTACTTTATTAGGACGCTATCATATCAAGGATCCAAGTATATGGATTCATCAGGCAGAAGCTCTATTGGATAACAAAGAAATGGTTGAAATCAGACATGACCTAATTGTACGAAGACAAAAGTTAAGAAAGCAAATGGAATATAATAAAGGGATTGCAGATATGGCACACGCAGAGGTAAAGGATTTGGTAGTTGCCTATCCAAAATATGCTCAGGAAATATTGGGGATTGTATCGGAATATTGACAATACCGAGGCTCTATGGTACTATTCTTTAGTATTAGTTTAGCGTGATAAATCACTAAAGGAGGAGCGCATTATGAAGAAAATAATCGCATTATTATGTGCGGCAACTCTTGTTTCTGTCACCCTTATCGGCTGCGGAAGCAAAGAAGCAGAAAGCACAGCAACAGCTACAACAGAAGAAGCAGTAACCGAAGAAACCACCACAGAGGCTGCCACAACGGAAGCAACTGCTACCGAAGCCGCAGGGACACTTGCAGACAAAACAACATTTACCGTAGGATTCGATGCAAACTTTCCACCATATGGTTACATGGATGAAGACGGCGAATATGTAGGATTTGATTTGGATTTGGCACAGGAAGTTTGTGACCGCATCGGTTGGGAACTTGTAAAACAGCCAATCGACTGGGATTCAAAGGATATGGAATTGTCATCCGGCTCTATTGACTGTATTTGGAATGGTTTTACATACAATGGACGTGAAGATGAATATACATGGTCTGACCCATATATTGATAACAGCCAGGTGTTTGTAGTTGCAGAAGATTCTGGAATTGCATCAATAGCGGATTTGAGCGGTAAAATTGTAGATGTGCAGGCTGATTCTGCTGCATTAACAGCCCTGGAGGATGAAGAAAATGCGGATTTGGCAGGTTCTTTTGGTGAGTTAATTCAGGTGCCTGAATATAATACAGCATTTATGAACTTAGAGGCAGGCGCTGCTGATGCAGTAGCAATGGATATTGGTGTTGCCAATTATCAAATCGCTTCCAGAGGAGAGGGCTATGTTATCTTGGATGAGCCATTAACCACGGAAGTATATGCAATCGGATTTTTACTGGGTAATGAAGAATTAAGAGATGCTGTACAGGAACAATTAAATGCTATGGCGGAAGACGGAACATTTGCCAAAATTGCAGAAAAATGGGATTTGACAGACTGCATTAAAATAGGTAAATAGCTCTCTTGGGGTGGCGTTTCCGCCACCCTTTTATATTTGTTGTTTTAAAAGGTTTTGGCTATACGTGTACAGGATAATGTGAAGGGCAGGATTAGTAAGATGGATATAGGAAAAATGTTAACACAATTAGGAAGTGGTATGGTTATTTCAATAGAAATATTTTTACTGACCTTACTATTTTCACTACCCCTGGGATTGGTATTATCCTTTGGACGTATGTCTAAAAATAGGATTATAAAATCAGCTGCAAAGATATATATATCGATTATGCGAGGCACCCCATTGATGCTGCAGCTCATGGTGGTGTATTTTGGACCATATTATATCTTTGGATTGAAAATAAGTGCAGCATATCGGTTTACCGCAGTAATTATTGGATTTGCATTAAACTATGCGGCTTATTTTGCAGAAATCTATCGCTCCGGTATCGAATCCATGCCGGTTGGCCAATATGAGGCATGTAAGGTGCTGGGATATAGCAAAATACAGACTTTTGGAAAGATTATTTTACCACAGGTCGTGAAGAGAATCCTGCCACCGATTACAAACGAAGTAATTACACTGGTAAAGGATACTTCGCTTGCCATGGTTATTGCAGTTTCCGAAATGTTTACGACCGCGAAGGCAATTGCAGCGGCACAAACGACAATGGTTCCTTTTGTGGTAGCGGCGATTTTCTACTATATCTTTAATTTGCTGGTAGCATTAGTTATGGAATATATAGAGAAAAAGCTAAACTATTATCACTAACCAGAGAAGGTAAAAGAAATTTGTACGCATGTTAAAGCATGCAGATAGGAATGAGTATGAATTTACTGGAAATTAATCATATGAAAAAAGGTTTTGACGGGCTAGGCGTTATCGAAGATATATCACTTACGGTAAAAGAGGGCGAAGTGGTGTCGATTATAGGACCTTCCGGTTCAGGAAAATCTACGTTATTGCGTTGTGCTACAATGCTGGAAACCATGGATGACGGAGAATTAATTTATTTAAATGAAAAAGCGGCATGGAGTGAAGCAGATATAAATGGAAGCCACAGCGTGTATGCTTCTAAGGCAGACTTGAAGAGAATTCATAAGCATTTTGGACTGGTCTTCCAAAACTTTAATTTGTTTCCGCACTATAGCGTACTGAAAAATATTATTGATGCACCGATGAGTGTAGATAAGGTGTCTAAGAAGGAAGCGATTGCGAGAGCAGATAAATTGTTAAAGCAATTGGGATTAGAAGATAAACGGGATGCGTATCCCTGTCAGCTATCCGGGGGGCAGCAGCAGCGTGTATCGATAGCAAGAGCATTGGCGCTACAGCCTAAAATTCTATTTTTTGATGAACCAACCAGTGCATTGGACCCGGAGCTTACAGGAGAGGTATTGCGTGTTATCAAAGAACTGGCAGCAGAAAATATGACGATGATTATTGTAACACATGAAATGCAGTTTGCAAAAGAACTGTCCGACCGAATTATTTTTATGGAACAGGGGCTTATTCAGGAACAGGGTACCCCGGAAGAACTCTTTAGTTCGTCGAATGAAAGAGTGAATGAATTTATTGGAAAGTTCTAAAAAAAAATAGACTTTTAAAATTATGTTGTACATGGTTCTGAAAAAGAGATTGATATATTGATTTATGGAAAATGGTACTGTATAATTCATATGTAAATTGTTTGTATATTTGTAATTGTGATAACAGGTATTTTAGAAAAATTTGATTTTGCGAAAGGTACAGGGTAAGAAACAATGAAGAAACTGGATTTACTTTATGAAGGAAAAGCAAAAAAAGTATTTACGACGGAGGATCCTGATGTTTTAATCGTAGATTACAAAGACGATGCAACCGCTTTTAACGGATTGAAAAAAGGAACAATCGTGGGCAAAGGTGTTATTAATAACAGAATGAGCAATCACGTTTTCAAAATTCTGGAAAAAGAAGGCGTTCCTACACATTTAATCGAAGAATTAAGTGATAGGGAAACCGCAGTTAAGAAAGTAGAAATTGTTCCGTTGGAAGTAATTATCCGTAATGTTGCAGCAGGAAGTTTTTCCAAAAGACTTGGTGTGGAAGAAGGAACAGACTTCAAAGAACCAACCATTGAATTCAGTTATAAAAATGATGAATTGGGCGACCCTTTAATCAACGCTTATTTTGCCGTAGCACTCAATCTGGCAACCTGGGAAGAAATAGAAACCATTAAAAAATATGCGTTCAAAGTAAACGATGTTTTAAAAGAATACTTTTTACAGGCTGATATTAAATTGATTGATTTTAAAATCGAATTTGGAAGATATAAAGGACAAATCATTCTTGCAGATGAAACATCACCGGATACCTGCAGATTATGGGATGTTCATACAAATGAAAAATTAGATAAGGACCGTTTCCGTCGTGATCTTGGAAACGTAGAAGAAGCATACAACGAAGTATTCAAACGCCTGGGGTTATAATACATGACAGATGATATTTATATTCAGACAGAAATCGAAGACAAAATGGGAGAAGAATGTGGCGTTTTTGGCATGTATGATTTCGATGGTCATGATGTAGCTTCTTCTATTTATTACGGATTACTTACTCTGCAGCACCGTGGACAGGAGAGTTGTGGTATTGCGGTAAGCGATACCAATGGTCCCAAAGGGAAAGTGCTCTCGGCAAAGGAAATGGGTCTGGTCAATGAGTTCTTTACTCCGGAGCAGATAGAAATGCTAAAAGGTGACATTGGTGTCGGACATGTACGTTATTCCACAGCAGGAAGCAGTACACGTGAAAATGCACAGCCATTGGTACTGAATTATGTGAAAGGCACGCTGGGACTTGCACACAATGGGAACCTGATAAATGCACCGGAATTAAGACATGAGTTGGAATACACAGGTGCCATTTTCCAGACAACGATTGATTCAGAGGTTATTGCATATCACATTGCCAGAGAACGTCTGAATTCCAAGACTGTTGAAGAAGCCGTTGGACGTGCAATGTCAAAAATCAAAGGTGCCTATTCCCTTATTGTGATGTCGCCGCGTAAGCTAATCGGAGCAAGAGACCCGTTTGGATTTCGACCATTGTGCATTGGAAAAAGAGATAATGCCTATGTATTAGCCTCAGAAACCTGTGCATTGGATACCGTAGGTGCCACTTTTGTCAGGGATGTGCTGCCGGGAGAAATCGTTACAATTAGTCCAGAAAAAGGTATCGAATCTGATAAAACACATTGTCTGCCGGAAGAAAAGCATGCAAGATGTGTGTTTGAATATATTTATTTTGCAAGACCGGATAGTTATATTGATGGTCAGAGTGTATACAATGCAAGAATTCTTGCTGGAAAGTATCTGGCAATTGATTCGCCGGTAGAGGCGGATCTGGTTGTTGGCGTACCAGAATCCGGTAATTGTGCGGCATTGGGTTATTCCCTACAGTCTGGTATTCCATATGGAACCGCATTTGTAAAAAATACGTATATTGGACGTACCTTTATCAAACCGAAGCAGAAGAACAGAGAAAGCAGCGTACAGGTAAAACTGAATGCACTGCGGGAAGCTGTCGCAGGAAAACGGATTATTATGATTGATGATTCCATTGTGCGTGGTACGACGAGTGACCGAATTGTGCGTATGCTCCGTGAGGCAGGCGCAAAAGAGGTGCATATGCGAGTTAGCTCACCACCATTTTTATGGCCCTGTTATTTCGGAACAGATGTACCAGCCAGAGAGCAGTTAATCGCTTATAACCGTTCTGTAGAAGAAATAAGACAGGTGATAGGTGCAGATTCTTTGGGGTATTTAGGTATTGACCGTTTACAGGAAATGGTCGGTGGATTAGGTATCTGTAAGGGCTGCTTCACCGGTGAATATCCAATGGCACCTCCGAAAGAGGACATCCGTGGAGAATATATGAGATAAAAACATACAAAAAGGACAGACATCAAGGCATGTAGGACATGTTGGAAAATGCTTGTCCTTTTTGAAAGAAGAAGCTGCATAAGCAGCAGAATGTGAGGAAATATGAGTACAGATAGATATCAGAGTCCGCTTTCTGAGAGATATGCAAGTAAGGAAATGCAATATATCTTTTCAACAGATATGAAATTCAGAACCTGGAGAAGACTATGGATTGCGCTGGCTGAAACAGAGAAGGAGTTAGGTCTGCATATTACACAGGAGCAAATCGATGAACTGATTGCCAATAAAGATGATATTAATTACGATGTGGCGAAAAAAAGAGAGAAAGAAGTACGTCATGATGTTATGAGCCATGTCTATGCGTATGGAGTACAGTGCCCGAAAGCAAAAGGAATCATTCATCTGGGAGCAACCTCCTGCTATGTAGGCGATAATACCGATATTATCGTAATGACAGAAGCGCTGCGCCTCGTGAAAAAGAAACTGGTAAATGTAATTGCAGAATTATCAAAATTTGCAGAAGAATACAAAGCACTTCCAACCCTGGCATTTACACATTTTCAACCGGCACAGCCTACGACTGTTGGTAAGAGAGCAACCCTATGGACCCAGGAATTTCTGCTTGATTTGGAAGATTTGAATTATGTACTCGCAAATATGAAATTATTAGGTTCCAAAGGAACGACAGGCACACAGGCAAGCTTTTTGGAACTGTTTGATGGGAATCAGGAAACGATTGATAAGATTGACCCAATGATTGCAGCGAAGATGGGATTTGCAGAATGCTTTGCAGTATCCGGACAGACCTATTCACGTAAGGTCGACACCAGAGTAGCGAATGTATTAGCTGGAATTGCTGCCAGTGCGCATAAGATGTCCAATGATATTCGTTTACTGCAACATCTAAAAGAGGTAGAAGAACCATTTGAGAAGAGCCAGATCGGATCGTCTGCGATGGCATATAAGCGAAATCCAATGAGAAGTGAACGCATTGCTTCCTTATCCAGATTCGTAATGGTAGATGCATTAAATCCGGCCATTACTTCTGCAACGCAATGGTTTGAAAGAACCTTAGATGATTCAGCCAACAAGAGATTATCCATCCCAGAGGGATTTCTGGCAATCGATGGTATCCTCGATCTGTGTCTGAATGTAGTAGATGGACTTGTGGTATATCCAAAGGTAATTGAGAAAAGATTACGCAGTGAATTACCATTTATGGCAACCGAAAATATCATGATGGATGCCGTAAAAGCGGGTGGTGACAGACAGGAATTGCACGAAAAAATACGTGAATTGTCAATGGAAGCCGGTAAGAACGTAAAGGTAAACGGTCTAGACAATAACCTTTTAGATTTAATTGCAGAGGATCCAGCATTTAATCTGACACGTGAAGAATTACAGAAAACAATGGATCCGGCTAAATATACGGGACGTGCAGAAGTACAGGTTGATGCATTTCTGAAAAAAGTGATTGCACCAGTCTTAGAGGAAAATAAAGAGCTGCTCGGTATGACAGCAGAAATTAATGTGTAGTTATAGTTTTAGTTATAAGTGATTTTATAGGCAGCCTCCAGAACAGCGGATTGATTCATGTAAAGGAATAGAGATTTGCTGTATTCATAATATAATCGCAGAAAAGCACCTAAAAGCGAAAGAATATATGGAACAATATAGAGAAAAGAGAACGACAGGAGTGACCATGAAGGCAAATCTGGAATACTATAAGGTGTTTTATTATGTGGCGAAGCTGGGAAGTATTACGATGGCAGGTGAACAGTTATCCATTTCGCAGCCAGCAGTAAGTCAGTCTTTAAAGCAATTGGAAAAGGTACTGGGTACAAAGCTTTGTGTGCGTATTTCTAAAGGAGTTCGCCTTACAAAAGAGGGAGAACTGCTCTATTCTTATATCCAAAAAGGATATGAAGAAATGGAACTGGGGGAGCAGATGCTTTCCAAAATGCTGAACCTGGACGTTGGGGAAATACGAATTGGAGCAAGTGACATGACCCTTCAATTCTATTTGCTTCCATTTTTGGAACGCTTCCATGAGAAATATCCAAAGATCAAAGTTATCGTAACAAACGCGCCAACGCCGGAAACCCTACGCTATCTGCAACAGGGGAAGATTGATTTTGGTGTAGTCAGTACCCCGTTTGAAGCAAAAGATGATATACAGGCAATTGAGGTAAAGGAAATCGAAGATGTCTTTGTGGCAGGGCGTAAGTTCATTCCATACAAACACCATACGTTGGATTTGCAGGAACTTGAAAAATTACCTTTGATTTCATTGGAAGAAAATACCAGTACCAGAACCTATATGGATGCATTCTTGGCGAAGAATGGAGTCGTATTGCATCCGGAATTCGAGCTTGCAACCAGTGATATGATTGTACAGTTTACCCTGCGTAATCTTGGAATCGGAAATGTGATGCGTGACTTTGCCAAACCTTATCTGGAAGATGGACGTTTGTTTGAGCTGAGATTCAATAAAATTATTCCCAAAAGACATTTTTGTGTAGTACTGGATGCAAAGAATCCAATGTCTGCAGCAGCAAGAAAGCTTATGCAGCTAATTCAGGAATGAAATGGAGAATCGTCATAGGAGTAATAGATAAAATAAACAAAACTTATAATGCATATAATAAATATTGATTTTACTTATATTAAAAGGCATAGTATACTGAATTAGTAAGTGGACATGAGGCTTGCAGAGTAATTACAATACGGGTACACATGAAAATGGAGGAAAAAAGATGGTAAAGGCAGTAGTTGGAGCAAACTGGGGTGACGAAGGAAAAGGTAAGATTACGGATATGCTTGCAAAAGAAGCAGACATTATCGTAAGATTTCAAGGTGGAGCGAATGCTGGTCATACAATCGTAAATGACTATGGTAAATTTGCGCTGCACACACTTCCATCCGGTGTATTTTATAATCATACAACCAGTATTATTGGTAATGGTGTAGCATTGAATATTCCAATTTTATTTAAAGAGATTAAATCAATTACAGACCAGAATGTGCCAATGCCTAAGATTTTAGTATCGGACAGAGCGCAAATGGTAATGCCATACCATATTTTATTTGATCAATATGAGGAAGAAAGACTTGCAGGCAAATCATTTGGTTCCACTAAATCAGGAATTGCACCTTTCTACTCAGATAAATATGCAAAAATTGGTTTCCAGGTAAGTGAGTTATTTGATGGAACGGATTTAAAAGAAAAATTAGCAAATGTTTGTGTGAAGAAAAATATATTATTAGAGCATCTATATCACAAACCAGCTTTGGATGAGGAAGATTTATACAATACACTAATGGAATACAAAGAAATGGTTGCACCATATGTATGCAATGTTTCCTTATATTTGGATAATGCAATTAAAGCAGGTAAGACTATTTTATTAGAGGGTCAGCTTGGTACCTTAAAAGACCCAGATCACGGTATTTATCCAATGGTTACATCTTCATCCACTCTGGCAGCATATGGTGCAATCGGAGCCGGTATTCCACCATATGAAATCAAACAGGTGGTTACGGTATGTAAAGCGTATTCTTCTGCTGTAGGTGCTGGTGCATTCGTATCAGAAATCTTTGGAGAAGAAGCAGATGAACTCAGACGTCGTGGCGGTGATGGCGGAGAATTTGGTGCTACAACCGGACGTCCAAGAAGAATGGGTTGGTTTGACTGTGTGGCTTCCAAATATGGCTGCAGATTACAAGGCACTACAGATGTAGCATTTACGGTGTTGGATGTACTCGGATACTTAGAAGAGATTCCAGTATGTACAGGATATGAAGTAAATGGTGAAGTGACGACCGAATTCCCAACGACTGGGCTATTAGAAGTTGCGAAACCAGTATTGCAAACACTTCCGGGCTGGAAAGAGGAAATCCGTGGCATTAAACGATATGAAGACCTTCCTGAAAACTGTAGAAAATATGTGGAATTTGTGGAAGAACAAATCGGATATCCAATTACTATGGTTTCAAACGGACCAGGACGAGATGATATCATCTACCGCAAAAGTCCTTTAAGTAAGTAAATTTTAATTTTGCACGTTGACCATGAGTCATGCTAAGAGAAAGAAA
>JAQUYA010000055.1 GCA_028692055.1 Lachnospiraceae bacterium
ATGCAAGAAAGTTTGTACGTTTTTTTCTGGCTGGTGCTGCCGGTGTTGAGGTTGACAAGCAGGGAAGAATATTAGTACCTTCTGTATTACGTGAATTTGCAGAATTAAATAAAGAGGTTGTACTTGTTGGAGTTGCAAGCAGAATAGAAATCTGGAGCAAGGAAAGATGGGACAATACATCGGATTATGAAGACATGGATGAGATTGCAGAGCATATGGCTGATTTAGGACTTGGCATTTAGTGTGAAGCGATGAAGAGTCGTAAATAGGAGTACAATATGAAATTTGATCATGTATCTGTTTTGTTAAATGAAACAATTGATTCACTTAAGATAAAACCGGAGGGTATCTATGTAGATGGTACCCTGGGCGGGGGCGGACATGCCTATCATGTTGCAGAGAAGCTGAATAAAAAAGGACATTTATATGGAATAGACCAGGATGATGCAGCAATTCAGGCAGCAGGCGAAAGACTGTCAGAATTCGGCGATACAGTAACCATTATCCGAGATAATTACTGCAATGCCAAAAGCGCCTTGGTGGCACAAGGGGTTGCTGGAGTAGACGGGATTGTATTGGATTTGGGAGTTTCTTCTTATCAGTTAGATACCATTGAAAGAGGATTTTCCTACAAATATGATACTGTACTCGATATGAGAATGGATAAAAGACAAACGCTGTCTGCAAAGGAAATTGTGAACGATTATAGTGAGATGGATTTATATAGAATCATTCGTGACTATGGAGAAGATCAGTTTGCAAAGAATATAGCAAAACATATCGTCAGAGCAAGAGCAGAAAAACCAATTGAAACAACGGGTGAATTAAATGAACTTATTAAGGCAGCTATACCCGCCAAAATGAGGGTGACGGGTGGACATCCATCCAAAAAAACATTTCAGGCAATTCGCATCGAATGCAATAAAGAACTGGAAGTATTGAAGGACTCACTGGATGATTTAATTACCTTATTAAATCCGGGTGGAAGACTTTGTATTATTACCTTTCATTCATTGGAAGACAGAATTGTAAAATCGGCTTTTCGTAAGAATGAAAATCCCTGTACCTGCCCGTCAGATTTTCCAGTTTGTGTATGCGGAAAAGTGTCACAGGGAAAAGTAATTACTAGAAAACCAATTTTACCACAAGAGGAAGAAATAGTAGTAAACAAACGTTCTAAAAGTGCAAAACTTCGGGTGTTTGAGAAAAAACAATAGCACCTGTAACATACTAGAAAACAGACAGAAAGGTAGTTGAATTATGGGAAGACAGAGTCAGGGAAGACTGGATACTCACCAAAGAAAAACTACATATGGCAAAACGAATGGTGCGAAAGTTTCCAGAAAACCGGATACTTACGTGCAGGGAAATACGGTGCGCAGACTAAATGAAGAAGAATATATTAGGGAGCTGCCAAGAAAAAAATTAAGTGATACAGCGAGAAAGAATAGGGAAAAAGCATTCCATATGAATTTGGGATACGTACTTTTTCTGTCGGCAGCGTTGGTTGCAGCAGGATTTATACTAATCGGATATATCCAAATGCAATATGAAATAACGAGTAGTGTAAAAAACATCTCAAGATTAGAAAGCCAGTTGAACAATTTAAGACTTGATAATGATGAAGAATATAACCGTGTTTTAGCATCTGTAGATTTGGAAGAAATCAAAAAAATAGCAATGAATGAATTAGGCATGAAATATGCAAACCAAGGTCAGATTGTTGTAGTTGATGGAGAAGAAAGCGATTATGTAAGACAATACGCAGATCTTCCAAAATACAAGAAAAAATAGACTAAAAAGGTTGTGAAATTTTGAAAAAAAACAGTAGAAAGATAAATAAATTTACCTCTAAAATGCAGAAGAAGCTGGTAATACTATTTGTATTAGTATTACTGGCTTTCATAGGATTAAGCGCACGTTTGATTATTATAAATAAGCAGGATGGTGAAAGGTACAAAAAACAGGTGCTTTCACAGCAACAGTATGACAGCCGTACCATTCCTTACAAACGTGGTGACATTGTAGATGCCAAGGGAACACCTATTGCAATGAGTGAAAAGGTATATAATCTGATACTTGATGTAAAACTCGTGTTGGAAAAGGACGCTTATTTAGAACCCACAATAAAGGCAGTCACCGATTGCTTTGATGTAAAAGAAAGTGATTTGCGTACCTATATTACCAATAACCCGACATCACAGTATTATGCATTGGCAAAGCAGCTAACCTATGAAGAAATCAGTCCTTTTGTGGAATTGCAGAGCGATACAGCCAACAATCCAAATATTAGTGGTATCTGGTTTGAAGAAGAGTATCGCCGTGTTTATCCATATAATTCACTGGCATGCGATATCATTGGATTTACTGGAAAAGATAATGTCGGCTCTTATGGACTGGAAGAATTTTATAATGACACTTTAAATGGAACCAATGGCAGAGAATATGGATATTTGAATGATGACTCTACATTAGAACGAACTACAAAACCTGCAGCAGACGGCAATACTATCGTTACCTCTGTGGATGTAAATATCCAGAGTATCGTAGAAGAGAAGATATTGGAATTCAATGAGGAACACCGGGATGAAGCGAGGGAAGGTGCCGGAAGCTCTAACACAGGGGTTATTATCATGGACCCTAATACAGGAGAGATAAAAGCGATGGCGGGGTATCCGGCCTTTGACTTAAATGATCCTAAAAATCTGGATGCATTGAAGGCAGAGTATTCGGAGGAACAAATCAAAGAAATGGATAGCGATGCTCAATATGAAGCATTGAATGCGATGTGGAAAAATTTCTGCATATCCAGTACCTATGAACCCGGTTCCACGGCAAAGCCTTTTACTCTTGCAAGCGGAATAGAAGCAGGTGTGTTGACGGGAAATGAAACCTATAACTGTCTGGGCTCCCTTGATATAGGCGGGCATACTATTCACTGTCATAACCGGTTAGGGGATGGATTATTGACCAGCAAGCAGGCAATAGAAAAGTCCTGCAACGTTGCGTTGATGGATATGGGACTGTCAATTGGAACGGATACCTTTATGAAATATCAAAAGGTATTTAATTTCGGACTCAAAACAAATGTGGATCTGGCAGGAGAGGCCAGAACAGATACGGTTGTATTTGATATAGATAAAATGGTACCTACAGATTTAGCGATTTCTTCCTTTGGACAAGGGTATAATGTTACCATGATTCAACAGATAGCAGGATTTGCGTCTTTGATTAATGGAGGATATTATTACCAACCACATATGATTAACAAGATAACCAGCTCCGATGGGGCAACGGTTCAAAACATTGAATCTCGTGTTTTGAAACAGACCATTTCAAATACAACTTCAGATATCATTCGCGATTTTTGCAATGGTGTTGTTACGGAGGGTACCGGTACGACGGCAAGACCTGCTGGCTATACTATGGGTGGTAAAACAGGAACAGCAGAAAAAGTACCGCGTGGAACCGGTAATTATGTTGTTTCGTTTATGGGATATGTGCCGGCAGATGACCCACAGGTACTTATCTATGTAGTCATAGATGAGCCCAATGTAGATAAGCAGGATAATGCACGTTTTGCAACTCTTTTAACCAAAGCAATTATGACGGAAGTGTTACCGTATATGAATATATTCCAAACAGAACCATTGACGGACGCGGAAATCAAAGAACAGGCAGAAGCGGAGGCAGCAAGAGCAGCAGCGGCGGTATCGGCGAATGCAATTGATAAAGAATCTGTATCTGAAAATAGCGTGTCGGGGAATGAAACAGAGCAGTCAGCTTCGGATGCGAACACCGGTACGGAGGATGCAGGTGAAACAACAGAAAAGGAAGACATTCAATATGATGAAGCAACTGGCTATGCAATCGATCCGGTATCAGGTGCATTACTAGATCCGGAAACCGGTGCACCGATAGATCCTACTGTTTCTGCACTTGAATAGGAAAGTTGTGAATAACCTCATAAAAGTAGTAATAGATTGTAGTAATTACCTTTTATGAGGTTTTATATGTTAATTAATCGTAATAAAACGATACATCGAAAGAAGATAGTTACCTTATTTTTGGCGTGTGCTTGTTGTTTTGCTATCCTGGCAGGACGCCTTTGCTATTTGATGATTGTGTGTTCTGACTATTATACGGCCAAGGCAGAGGATTTACATGAAAGAGAAAGAGATATCAAAGCAGCAAGAGGAAAGATAGTAGACTGTAACAATACTGTAATTGCAACGAATAAAACGGTTTGTACCATATCGGTAATTCATAGTCAGATTGAGGATTCTGAAAAAGTGATACACATGCTGGTGCAGGAGCTTGGACTGTCCGAAGAAAAAGTACGTAAACGTGTGGAAAAGGTATCTGCAATAGAACGGGTAAAAAGCAATGTTGACAAGCAGACGGGTGATAGAATCCGGGCATATGAGTACGCCGGAGTCAAAGTAGATGAAGATTACAAAAGGTATTATCCCTATGAATCACTTGCATCAAAGGTATTAGGTTTTACTGGAAGCGATAATCAGGGAATCGTAGGATTAGAAGTGAAATATGAAGAATATTTAAAGGGGCAGAATGGTACAATACTCACTATGACAGATGCAAAAGGGGTAGAAATACCAAGCGCCGGTGAAGACAGAATCGAGCCCATCAGTGGAAAAACACTTCAAATCAGTATGGACCTTAATATACAGACCTATGCAACACAGCTGGCAGAGCAGGTAATGGAAACCAAGCATGCAGACAGCGTTTCTATTCTGGTCATGAATCCTCAAAATGGAGAAATATACGCCATGGTAAATGTACCGGAGTTTGATTTGAATAATCCATATGATTTGCAGACCATGGATTCTGTAAGTGCGAACCAGTTACCAGATAAGGAAAAGCAGGATGCATTGAATCAAATGTGGAGGAATGCCTGCATTTGTGACACTTATGAGCCGGGTTCTGCTTTTAAAATTATAACCGCAGCGGCTGGACTGGAGGAAAACGTAGTATCTCTGGAAGATACCTTTTCCTGCCCGGGATTTATCGTTGTAGAAGACCGCAGAATACGTTGCCACAAGACGACGGGACATGGAAGTGAAGACTTTTTACATGCTACCATGAATTCCTGTAATCCAGTATTTGTAACCATTGGATTACGATTAGGCGTTGACAATTTTTATAAATATTTCAAACAGTTTGGATTACTTCAAAAAACAAATGTAGATTTACCGGGAGAAGCAGCGACCATTATGCATAATCCAAAGAATATGGGTCTGGTGGAATTAGCAACAGTAGCTTTTGGACAGTCCTTTCAGATAACACCGATACAAATGGCAACCACTGTTTCCAGTATTGTAAATGGTGGAACCAGAGTAACCCCTCATTTTGGTGTGCGTATTTTGGGAGAGGGAGATAAGCGGGAGAAAGTATTTCATTATGAAGAAGAAAAAAATATAGTATCAGCAGAAACTTCAGAGACAATGCGCTATATATTAGAACAGGTGGTAGAAAACGGAACAGGAAAGAATGGATATGTAGAAGGACAACGTGTGGGTGGAAAAACAGCGACCAGCCAGACACTGCCACGTGGAAGCGGCAAATATATCGCTTCTTTTGTTGGCTTTGCACCGGCGGATAATCCCAGTGTTTTGGCTATTGCAATTATTAATAATCCCAGTGGTGTTTATTATGGCGGACAGATTGCAGCACCAGTGGTCCGACAATTGTTTGAAAACATTTTACCCTATATGGAGAGCCGGCAGGATAGTCCCGTGACGATTCAACGTTGACTTTTTTGTATAAAAGGGGTATCTTTCTTAGAGGTAAGTGTGTAAAGTTACACACTGGAAAAATGCAAAAGGAAGCATTTTTCTTGGTGTTTCAAAAAAGAGAAAAGGACAGGTAAATAGAATGAACTTCGAGATGGCAATTCCGGTTATTATTTCATTTGGTATAAGTGTGCTTTTGGGTCCGATAATTATACCATTTTTAAGAAGATTAAAAGTGGGGCAGACGGTGAGAACGGAAGGACCGCAGACACATTTAAAAAAATCGGGTACACCAACGATGGGAGGACTTCTTTTCCTGACAAGTGTTGTGGTTACATCCCTTTTTTATATGAAAGAATATCCAAAGATTTTACCGGTTCTTTTTTTAACATTGGGATTTGGATTAATTGGCTTTTTAGATGATTATATTAAGGTGGTATTAAAGCGTTCCATGGGACTTACAGTAATACAAAAGATGGCAGGACAATTGGTGGTAACTGCTATTTTTGCATATTATATTATGAATTACACGGATGTATCTCTGGCGATGCGGATTCCATTTATGACGGGTAGATTTTTAGATTTAGGTATTCTGAATATTCCATTTCTGTTCTTCGTTGTAATAGGTACGGTAAATGGAACCAATTTTACTGACGGGCTGGATGGACTGGCAAGCAGTGTAACGATTATGGTCGCAACTTTCTTTACCGTTGTCGCAATTGGAACAGGTAGTGGGATTGCACCGATTACCTGTGCGGTGGTAGGTGCATTATTAGGATTCTTATTATTCAATGTATATCCGGCAAGTGTTTTTATGGGAGATACTGGTTCTCTTGCATTGGGAGGATTCGTAGCAGGTACTGCATATATGCTTCAAATGCCGATTTTTATTGTAATAGTAGGTTTTATATACCTGCTGGAAGTAGTTTCTGTTATGCTGCAGATAAGCTATTTTAAAATATCAGGCGGAAAGAGAATCTTTAAAATGGCACCGATTCATCATCATTTTGAATTGTGCGGCTGGTCTGAGACAAGAGTAGTTGCAGTATTTTCTATTGTGACCGCAATATTATGTTTGATTGGTTTACTGGCATTATAAGTAAGAGGAGAAAGAAAAAATGAACGTAGAGAATAAGACGGTATTAGTAATTGGTACAGGGATAAGTGGAATTGGTGCAGCCAAGTTACTGAGCAGAGTGCAGGCAAAGCCCGTTCTTTTTGATACAAATGAAGAATTGCAAATAGATGATATTAAAAATAAATTACCGGAAGACATTGTGGCAGAAGTAGTTGTTGGTACCATACCAGCGGAAATAGAGGAAAAAGTATCATTGGTGGTTATCAGCCCCGGGGTTCCGGTAGACAGTCCGCTTGTGGAAATATTTCGGAAAAAGAATATTCCTATTTGGGGAGAAATCGAACTTGCTTATCAGTTTGCCAAAGGAAAGGTATTAGCGGTAACAGGAACCAATGGAAAGACGACTACCACCTCTTTACTGGGTCAAATCATGCAGGACTATTTTAAAAGTGTCTATGTAGTTGGGAACATTGGAAATCCCTATACTGATATTGCGCTTGAAACAAAAGAAAACAGTGTTACCGTTGCAGAAATCAGTAGCTTTCAATTGGAAACGATTCATGCATTTAAACCGACGGTATCTGCTATCTTAAATATTACACCGGATCATTTGAACAGACATCATACGATGGAAAATTACATAACGGTAAAAGAGGCAATTGCATCAAATCAAACGGCACAGGATACTTGTGTGTTGAATTATGAAGATGATTATACGCATGCATTTGGACTGCAGACAAAAGCGTCAGTTATCTATTTTTCTACAAAGAGAGTATTGGAAAAGGGAATTTATTTATCAGGGGAAGACATTTATCTGGCGGATGGTGCAGCTGCACCGGAGAAACTGATGAATATACATAGTATGAAATTGATTGGTACACATAATGTAGAGAATGCTATGGCAGCAATTGCCATGGCATATAGCTTTGGTGTGCCAATGGAAAATATTATTCGGACAGTACAAACATTTAAGGCAGTAGAGCATCGCATTGAATTTGTTGCAACGAAAAAGGGAGTTGATTATTACAATGATTCTAAAGGAACAAATCCGGATGCGGCAATAAAAGGAATACAGGCAATGTGCAAGCCTACCATACTAATTGGTGGCGGATATGATAAGCAGAATGAGTATGATGAGTGGATTGATTCCTTTGATGGAAAAGTAAAATATTTAATACTTATCGGACAGACGAAAGAAAAGATAGCGGATTGTGCAAGAAGGCATGGATTTACAGATATCATTTTTGCAGAAAATCTGAAGGAAGTGATGCAAATCTGCGAAGAAAAGGCACAACCGGGGGATGCCGTACTACTTTCGCCGGCCTGTGCAAGCTGGGGCATGTTCCCAAATTACGAGATTAGGGGAAAGATGTTCAAAGAATTCGTAAATAATATAAAGGAGTGATCCGGTGACGAGAAGAAGAACAAGAAGAAAAAAACCAGAATATTTCTTTGATTTTACATTGCTTTTTGTAGTGCTTTTTTTGTTGGGTTTTGGTCTTGTTATGATTTATTCAACGAGCTCTTACGAAGCGAGTCTGACCTACAATGATCCTGCTTATTATTTGAAAAAACAGGCATTTGCTGCGGCACTCGGCATTGTTGCAATGGTGGTTGTATCCCATATTCCTTATCATATCTGGGAACGGTTTGCCTTTCTGGGATATATTGTGTCTGGCATATTAATTGCACTGGTATTGACCCCTTTGGGACGTTCGAGCCATGGGGCAAGACGCTGGCTAAATCTCGGATTATCGGTACAGCCAGCAGAGATTGCGAAACTTGGTATGATTATATTCCTTGCCAGCCTGGTGTGTAATGTCGGAAAGGCGATTAAGAGTAAGAAAGGTTTTATGATTATATTAGGAGCACCCATCCCAATTTGTGCGATGGTGTATCTGATTACGGATAATCTAAGCTCTGCGATTATTATTTTTGGAATTGCTGTTTTGATGTTGTTTGTTTCAAGCCCGGAATATAAGAAATTTATTTTAATTGGTTTGGCAGGAGCAGCGGCCGTATCCGGTGGTATCTTTCTCATTACAAAATTAGCGGGAAGTGGGAAGCTTGGATTTCGTGGCGAACGTATTTTGGCATGGCTGAATCCGGAGGCTTATGCAAGTGGAAAAGGATTTCAAACCTTACAGGCACTTTATGCAATTGGTTCAGGCGGTATCTTCGGAAAAGGCCTGGGACAGAGTATGCAGAAGCTTGGTTTCCTGCCAGAGGCTCAAAATGATATGATATTTTCAATTATTTGTGAGGAATTAGGATTATTTGGAGCGATAGCAATTATTCTTTTATTTATGTTGTTGATTTGGCGGTTTATGATTATTGCCAATAATGCACCGGATTTGTTTGGTGCATTATTAGTAGTTGGTGTTTTGGGACATTTTGCAATACAGGTTATTTTGAATATCGCGGTTGTTACTAATACGATTCCAAATACGGGTATTTCCCTGCCGTTTATCAGCTATGGTGGCTCTTCGGTATTGTTTTTGATGATTGAGATTGGTTTGGTACTCAGCGTTGCAAGAGGCATCAAGTTTAATGAAGTTTAGGCAGCGTACAAGATGCAATTTACAGGATACTTCATATAATGAAATAGGTGATATTTTTTATTATGAGAGCATGAGGTATCTATGGATTCTATTCAAATTGAAGGCGGTATCTGCTTATATGGGCAGACGAAGATTCAGGGTTCAAAGAATGCAACCTTACCAATTTTAGCTGCGACTGTACTTATTGATGGAACGAGTAGAATCGAAAATTGTCCTGATATAGCAGATGTGAGTGCAATGATAAATTTGCTAAGGAGTATCGGGTGCATAGTAACAAAAGAGAAAGAGGCAATTGTTATAGATGCTGCAAAAGTGGTAAAAAGCAACTTACCACAGGAAGAAGTAACCAAAATGCGTTCCTCCATAATGCTTATGGGTGCATTAATTGGAAGAACAAAAAGTATAACCCTGGATTATCCGGGTGGCTGTATCATTGGAAAAAGACCGGTAGACATTCACCTGATGGCGTTGCGAAGACTGGGTGTCCAAATAGAGGAAACAGAGAATACGATTCATGCATGGACTACAGGGCTTAGAGGTAGTAGTATTTTCTTACCTTTCAGCAGTGTGGGAGCTACAGAAAACTGTATTTTGGCAGGGGTATGTGCAGAGGGTGTTACACATATTCTAAATGCAGCAAGGGAACCGGAAATAGATGCACTCTGTGAATTTCTGATACGGGCTGGAGCCTGTATAGAAGGAGCTGGCACCACCCATATTACAATCATAGGCGTAGACGGACTACAAAGTGTTACCTACAGGGTGCCGAATGATAGAATTGTAGCCGGTACCTATGCCTTGGCGGGAGTTATTTGCGGTGGTGAAATAACACTATTGGAAACGCCCACGGAACATATGCAGAAGATTATGGAAGTAATCAGGCATTTGGGTGCAACCATATGGGAAGAAAATAACAGACTTATTATCAGAAGACTGCAGACCATTCGGGCACTGCCTTATTTGAAAACAGAGATTTATCCGGGATTTCCAACGGATTTACAGTCGATGCTCATGGTAGCCTGCACGATTGCAAATGGCAGAAGCATTATAGAAGAAACAATTTTTGAAAACCGTTATAAGATTGTAAAAGATTTATGTGCAATGGGTGCGGATATTGAAGTGGAAAATACGAAGGCATACATAGGTGGAAAGACCAGACTACAGGGAAAACATGTCATAGCAGAGGAATTGCGTGGTGGAGCAGCACTGGTACTGGCAGGAATGGCAGCAAAAGGGACAACGGTAGTTGAAAATAAATATTTTATAGACCGAGGATATGAAAATATCTGTGCGGATTTAAGCCAGCTGGGTTCTCGGATATGCGTTAAATGAGGTAAATAGAATGCGGTTAAAGAAGACAAACAGGCAAGGTACGAGTAAGCTTGATAAGTATGACACTTTTCGTAAATTCGATAAAGTAGATAAAAATCTTTACGATAAGCTGGCAGCACATTCTTTTCGTAAAAAAATAGCTTTGCTCATGGCACTGTGTGTGATTTTATTGCTAATTGTTTTAGGGGTCTTCATTAGCGAGAAATATAAAATTCGCAATGTATATGTAGATGGAAATACCCATTATTCGGATGAAGAGATAAGGGATATGGTATTAAAAGGAAAATTGAGTAATAATTCTATCTACTTGTCCATATTATATAGAAATAAGGAAATTAAAGATATTCCCTTTATTGAAACAATGGATATCACAATTGTTTCAGCGGATACAATACAGATAAATGTATACGAGAAAGCACTGGCGGGATATGTTGAATTTCTGGGGCGTTATATGTATTTCGATAAGGATGGAACAATAGTGGAAAGCTCTGAGGAAAAAACAGCAGGTATTCCACAGGTGACTGGATTAAAATATGGATATGTAATATTATACCAAAAGCTTCCGGTAGAAGATGAGTCCATATTCAAACAGATTTTAAGTATTACGCAGCTTCTGAATAAGTATGATATCTTTACTGACAAAATTTACTTTGATGATTCCCTGGAGATGACCTTGTATTTTGGTGACGCAAAGGTTATGATAGGTAATCAGGACTACCTGGATGAGAAGATTATGAAGCTGAAATATATCCTGCCTGAGCTGACCGGAAAGAAAGGAACGCTGAGAATGGAAAATTATTCCGAGGATATGAAAAATATTACATTTCAATTAGAATAAGACCGTATAAATACGAAAAACTCGGAATAGCTATTTGAAACAAATATGAAGAAAATGAAAAAATGTGTTGATAAATTCACGAAAAAATTATATTATGAGATATGTGGAGTTTAAATGGGAATGAGAAGGAGGAACTACCTTGCTTGAAATAAAGACAAATGATGCAGAAACTGCTGCAAAAATCATCGTAGTAGGCGTTGGTGGAGCAGGAAATAATGCTGTAAATAGAATGATTGATGAGAATATTAATGGGGTTGAATTTATTGGCCTTAATACAGATAAACAAGCTTTACAATTATGTAAGGCTCCTAGGTTACTTCAAATAGGTGAGAAATTAACCAAGGGACTTGGTGCTGGTGCAAAGCCTGAGATTGGCGAAAAAGCAGCAGAGGAAAGTGCAGAAGAAATATCAGCAGCCGTAAAAGGTTCCGATATGGTATTTGTTACCTGTGGAATGGGTGGCGGAACCGGTACCGGTGCAGCTCCTGTTGCAGCAAAAATAGCAAAAGACATGGGAATCTTAACGGTAGGTGTTGTTACAAAACCCTTCCGTTTTGAAGCAAAAGCACGCATGGTAAATGCAGTTGCAGGTATCGAAAGGCTGAAAGAAAGCGTTGATACATTAATTGTGATTCCAAATGATAAATTATTAGAAATAGTAGATCGCAGAACAACGATGCCGGATGCTTTGAAAAAGGCAGATGAAGTATTGCAGCAGGCGGTACAGGGTATTACAGACTTAATCAATAGACCGGCTATTATTAATCTGGATTTTGCAGATGTACAGACTGTTATGAAGGACAAAGGAATTGCACATATTGGTATTGGCGTTGGTAAGGGTGATGATAAAGCCAGTGAAGCAGTTAAGATGGCAGTAGAGAGTCCATTACTTGAAACAACGATTAGTGGAGCTTCTCATGTGATTATTAATGTTTCCGGTGATATTACTCTGGCAGATGCATCAGATGCGGCAAGCTATGTACAGGATTTAGCAGGTGATGAGGTAAATATTATCTTTGGTGCAATGTATGATGAAACAAATACGGATGCTTGTACCATTACCGTTATTGCAACTGGATTAGAAGATGCGCCAGCGCAATCAAAGTTTGCAGGAAGCTTTTCTGCTTATGGCACAAAACCAGGCGTTACCAGTGTAAAACCAAAAACAAATTTGACAGCAGCCGGAATTGTAACACCAACTTCAGCAGTTGGGACAACCTCTACAATCAAACCAATTACGGGAATTCAAAAACCGCATGATTTGAGAAGCAATGTAGAAGAGAAATCTTTGAAAATTCCAGATTTTTTACAACGTAATAAATAAAAGAAATTAAATAAAAAGCAAAAAGACCATTTGGACAACTACCAGATGGTCTTTTTTTGTACCAGATGAAATCTACCGCATCCATTTGCCAGTTAAATTGCAGGTGCGAGAAACCGCGAAAAATTTTATTATTTGACTCCGAAAATATGACAAAATATGTAAGTCTTACTTCGTATAATAAGACCTACCGAAGTAAACATCTTTTGCAAAATACAACGGGTGATTATTTTGGGAGACAGGGGGTGAAGCGTGCATTACGAGGTCTATATTGACCGTTTATTCCTTGTAAATATGTTCTTGAATCTATGGTCCCTACAGTTATTGAGCAAGGTAACCAGGTGTACTGCCACGCACCTGAGATTATTGCTGGGGGCTGTACTGGGAGCAGTTTGTGAGTGCATTTTAATTATATGGATACCATATCCGACATGGGTAAAAACGATACTTGCAGTCGGACTGGTAAATGGACTCATGGTATACATAGGGCTTCATGTAACAAAGCCGGAATATATAGCAAAATATACGTTACTTATTATGGGAATTAACGTTGTATTTTCCGGAGCTATGGATTTCATTCAGAATCAGGTACAAATGGCAATGCCACATGCCACAAATATGATAGAGATAATAGGTATATCCTATATATCCTATTGGCTGCTACAGCGTATTTGGAAATGGAGAAGGCAAAAGAAGGAATCGCCGCCTATCTATCATATTATCCTGGAAAGCAATGGAATTAAAGCAGAAGTGGATGCTCTGTTGGATACCGGCAATGGATTAATCGATCCACTGAGTGGAAATCCGGTTTCTATTGTAGATGTAAAAGTAGTAGAAGGGTGGAAACCTTTTGAAACACAACCGGGATTTCGAATGATACCATATCATTCTGTCGGAAAACAACATGGGATATTACCCGGATTTCTGATAGAGAAAATGGAGATATACGGTGAACTGGAAGAAGTAAAGCGAAAGCAGGTTATGATATGCATTTTTGAAGGAAATGTGTGTCGGAGTAATCAATATCAAATGATTTTGCACCCAAAGCTGATGGAAGGCTTGGTGCATTAAAATAGGAGGAATATACATGATATTCAAAGTGGCAATACCGGGGAAGATACAATTTCGAATGGCGAGAAGAGAACCAGGATTTCTGAACGCGAATCAGGGGGACATCCATTATATTGGTGGAGCAGAAGTATTACCGCCACCATTGGAATCAGAGCGTGAAATAAAAATAATTAATGATTTGGGTACGGAGTATGAAGATGAAGCGAAGGCAATTCTTATCGAACATAATCTGCGACTTGTCGTATATATAGCTAAAAAATTTGATAATACAGGTGTTGGAGTGGAGGACTTGATATCCATAGGAACCATTGGATTAATCAAAGCAATCAATACGTTTAATCCAGAAAAGAATATTAAGCTTGCTACATATGCCAGCAGATGTATTGAGAATGAGATACTGATGTATCTGCGTAGGAACAATAAGACTAAATTAGAGGTATCCATTGATGAACCGCTAAATGTGGACTGGGATGGAAATGAACTTTTATTATCAGATATTCTTGGAACCGAAGAGGATATTATCTATAAGGACATTGAAGACGAAGTAGAGCGAAAACTCCTGAACCGTGCAATTGCAAAATTGTCAGAAAGAGAAAAAACAATTATTAATTTACGGTTTGGACTACATAATCGGGACGGAGAAGAGATGACACAAAAGGAGGTTGCAGTTTTACTTGGAATATCCCAATCCTATATTTCAAGGCTGGAGAAAAAGATAATGAAACAATTGAAAAAAGAAATGGTGAAAGAGTCCTAAAGTGTGAATAGTAAAAGCACAATTTGTGCATGATTCTAGTAGAAGAAAATACTAGGAGGAAGATACAAATGGTGCAAGGAAAAGTTGAAATATGCGGTGTGAATACAGCAAAGCTTCCACTACTGAAAAATAAAGAAAAGGAAGCACTGTTTGCCAGAATTGAGCAGGGAGATATGGAAGCCCGCGAGATATACATTGAAGGTAACCTGCGCTTGGTATTAAGCGTGATAAAACGATTTGCGTCGAGAAATGAAGACGTGGATGATCTTTTTCAAATTGGCTGCGTGGGATTGATTAAAGCGATTGACAATTTTGACAGTAATCTGGGAGTGAAGTTCAGTACCTATGCAGTGCCAATGATTATTGGCGAAATCCGAAGATATCTGCGCGATAATAATGCAATACGAGTCAGTCGTTCTTTGAAGGATACGGCTTATAAGGCAATCTATGCGAAGGAAAATATGACAAGGCGAAATATGAAAGAGCCAACCATTATGGAAATCGCAACAGAGATAGGGGTCGCAAAGGAGGATATTGTATATGCACTGGATGCAATACAGAATCCGATGAGTTTATATGAACCAGTATACACCGAAGGAGGTGATGCGTTATTTGTAATGGATCAAATCAGTGACAAAAAGAATAAGGAGGAGGCATGGGTAGAAAACTTATCCCTGAGTGAAGCCATGAAGCACCTGAATGAACGAGAGCATCATATTATTTCATTACGCTTCTTTGAGGGAAAGACACAAATGGAGGTCGCAGATTTGATAGGTATTTCACAGGCACAGGTAAGCCGTTTAGAGAAAAATGCATTACGAATAATGAAACATTATTTAGCAAGTTAAAATGGGGATGTTTATATAGAATAAAGAGAACAAAAAGGAATGCGCTGCATATCATATAAAAAAGGTATGTGGAGCATTCTTTTATGTTATTCTCTGAATTTAGTGAGAAAGAAGTTATCAGTGTAAAAACCTGTAAACGTTTAGGACAGGTGTATGATCTGGAATTTGATAAGTGTACAGGTCAAATATGTAAAATAATCGTACGAGAAAAAAACTGGTTTTTTAATATATTCAGTTGTGATTCTGATTATATTATTCCCTATAAAGAAATCAAACAAATTGGAGCAGATATTATTTTAGTCGATGTTTGAAAATAGCCAGTTAAATGCACTTTTATGTTACATAAAGTAGTTGACATAAACAAAATATATGGGATATACTGTTACTTATAAGAAATCTATCAGCGTAGGGGGTGCATATAATGAAATGTCCATTTTGTGGTCATGAGAATACGAGAGTAATTGATTCCAGACCGGCGGAAGAAAATAATTCCATTCGAAGACGTCGTGTATGTGATGAATGTGATAAGCGGTTTACGACCTATGAAAAAATCGAAACGATACCTTTGATTATTATAAAAAAAGATAATAATCGTGAAACCTATGATCGCTCAAAGATAGAAGCAGGTGTACTGCGTGCATGCCATAAACGGCCGATTAGTGCAAACCAGATTAATCAATTGGTAGACGAGGTGGAAACTGAGATCTTCAATATGGAAGAAAAAGAGATTTCCAGTACGATTATTGGAGAACTGGTAATGAATAAGCTTAAAGATCTCGAAGCAGTTGCCTATGTCAGATTTGCTTCTGTTTATCGTGAATTTAAAGATATTAATACCTTTATGGATGAATTAAAAAAGGTATTGAAATAAATAGATAAGAATATCGTATAAGAGGACATTATGTTAGATGCAGAACAACAAAAACAGGTAGAAAAAATGCGAAAAAGAATTGATGTAGCAAATAAAATTCGCCTGGCATTCATCTTTATTGCAGTGGTAATATTAGTGGCTATGTATTTTGGAAATAAATTTTATACAGGGGTGGACTGGTATGACCAAATGGTAAGAAGGGCATATGCGTTTTTAACCTATGATATTTTCTTTATGCTGATTGCTATTTTTGTAAAGATTGGTTTGACCGTGCGTTATAATAAATTTGTGAAAAATTTGTAAGAATAAATATTAAAAAAGACTTTGAAGAAAAGTTTATGTACAGAAAAAGTTGCTTATTTAG
>JAQUYA010000161.1 GCA_028692055.1 Lachnospiraceae bacterium
AGGGTGGCAATCAATAAGGACATGGCAAACAAGATTATGATATAAATAAAGCGTAAAACAATATGAATTTAATGCGGCCAAAGGTGCGCAGATGGGAGCTGAAAATGAAAACATTAAAAGAAGTAAAATGCGGAGAAACTGTGAAGGTAGCGAAGTTGAAAGGGGAAGGCGCGGTAAAAAGACGTATCATGGATATGGGAATTACCAAAGGAACAGACGTTTATCTGAGAAAGGTAGCACCACTTGGTGACCCAATTGAAGTGACTGTGCGTGGGTATGAATTATCTCTCCGAAAAGCGGATGCAGAAATGATTGAAGTAGAGTAATTTTTTTTGCCGGACAGTTAGCTGCAACTAATGAAAATTAGCATTGGAATAAGCACTGGAATCTGTACGGAAAGCAACATGGTGACAGAGACAGAAATGTAAATACCGGATACAGAAAATACATAAACACATATAGAAGAGAAAACAAAGCAAAAAAGAGAATGAAGTAAAAGAAAGAGGAGCAGAAAATGTCAATTAAAATCGCATTAGCAGGTAATCCAAACTGTGGTAAAACAACATTATTTAATGCTTTAACAGGTTCAAACCAATTCGTTGGTAACTGGCCGGGTGTAACCGTTGAGAAAAAAGAAGGAAAGTTAAAGAACCATAAAGATATCATCATCACTGATTTGCCGGGTATCTATTCTTTATCTCCGTACACACTGGAGGAAGTGGTAGCAAGAAATTATTTAATTACGGAACGTCCGGATGCAATTTTAAATATTATTGACGGAACGAACATGGAAAGAAATCTTTATTTAACAACACAGCTTGTTGAACTGGGAATTCCGGTAGTCGCAGCAGTCAATATGATGGATATCGTTGAAAAAAACGGTGATAAATTAAATACAAAAAATCTTGCAAAGGAACTGGGCTGCCAGGTAGTTGAAATCTCAGCACTCAAGGGAAATGGGATTACAAATGCAGCAGAAAAAGCAGTAGAAGCTGCAGAAAAAGCGGTTCATATGATACCACAGCATCGATTTGCAGGATGTGTGGAGCATGCACTTGCCCATATCGAAGAAGCTGTATTACACAACCTTCCGGAAGAACAGCAGCGCTGGTATGCAATTAAAATCTTTGAGCGTGATGACAAGGTAATAGAGCAGCTAAGGATTGCAGACAAGGTAGCGACTCATATTGAAGACGATATCAAAAGCTGCGAAAAAGAAATGGATGATGATTCGGAAAGTATTATCACAAATGAACGATATGTGTATATTTCTTCTATTATCAAAGACTGCTGTGTGAAAAAGAACAAAGGCGGCATGACCGTATCGGATAAGATTGACAGAATCGTAACCAACCGCTGGCTGGCATTACCAATCTTTGCAGTTGTGATGTTTTTGGTATATTATGTATCTGTAACAACCGTTGGTGCATTCCTGACGGACTGGACCAATGACACATTATTTGGCGAATGGATTATCCCGGCAGCACAGAGCGGATTAGAAGCAATCGGCTGTGCAGAATGGCTGACTGGACTGTTAGTAGATGGTATTATCAGTGGCGTTGGTGCAGTACTGGGCTTCGTGCCTCAGATGCTTGTATTATTTATCTTTCTGGCTTTTCTGGAGGCTTGCGGATATATGGCACGTATTGCATTTATCATGGATAGAATCTTCCGTAAGTTTGGTTTATCCGGAAAATCCTTTATTCCAATGTTGATCGGTACCGGTTGTGGCGTTCCGGGCATTATGGCTTCCAGAACGATTGAAAATGACCGTGACCGTAAGATGACCATTATGACAACGACCTTTATCCCGTGTGGAGCAAAATTACCAATCATTGCATTGATTGCAGGCGCCTTATTTGGCGGTGCTTCCTGGGTTGCACCGAGTGCCTATTTCGTAGGTATCGCAGCAATTGTATGCTCCGGCATTATTTTAAAGAAAACGAAGATGTTCGCCGGTGACCCTGCACCATTCGTAATCGAACTGCCATCTTACCATATGCCCACCGTGTCGAATGTACTGCGCAGTATGTGGGAACGTGGGTGGTCCTTTATCAAAAAAGCAGGAACGATTATTTTACTGTCGACTATCTTTGTATGGTTTGCACAGAGCTTTGGTGTTGTAAATGGTGCTTTTGGTATGGTAGAAGATATGAATGACAGTATTTTAGCTGCATTAGGAAATATCATTGCTCCATTATTTATCCCTCTGGGCTGGGGCGAATGGAAATCTGCAGTAGCAGCAATCACTGGTTTAGTAGCAAAAGAAAATGTAGTTGGTACCTTTGGTGTCCTTTATGGATTTGGGGAAGTAGCAGAGGATGGTTCCGAGATATGGGGCAATCTGGCAGGCAGCATGACAGCCGTAGCAGCTTATTCCTTCTTAGTATTTAACTTATTGTGTGCACCTTGCTTTGCAGCAATGGGTGCGATTAAGAGAGAAATGAACAATGCAAAATGGTTCTGGTTTGCAATTGGGTATCAGACCGTCTTAGCATACTGTGTATCGTTAGCAGTATTCCAAATTGGTACACTGATTACAACAGGAGCATTTGGAATCGGCACAATCGTTGCATTCGCACTGGTAGTTGTATTCATTTACTTATTATTCAGACCTTATACGGAAAGTGATAAATTTACCGTGGATATAAAATCAAGTGTACGGGCAAACGCTGTGAAATAGAATTGTTTCACATAAAAATGGCTGGCACAGCAAAAGGAGAGCATATGGGAACAGCAGTGGTAGGAATTGGACTATTAATCGTAGTAGGGCTTATTATACGAAAAATGATAAAAGACAAAAAAGCAGGAAAATCAGTACAGTGTGGTGGTGAATGTGGTCATTGCGGTGGACACTGTCCACATTCGTAAGTGCCACGGAGGTATGAAATTGACTGATAATCATAGTAAACCGGAAAGAAAATCAGCTTATGAAACACGCAATTATCATACAACAAAGATGCAGAGAGAAAAAATCATAGAGGCATTAAAGGATAGTGGGTGTAGAATTACAAAACAAAGACTTACCATTTTAGATATTATCCTGGAAAATGAGTGCTCCTGCTGCAAGGAAATTTATTTTAAGGCAACCAGAATGGATGATAAAATTGGTACTGCAACGGTATATCGAATGGTAAATACATTGGAAGAAATCGGTGCAATCAGTCGTAAAAATATGTATAAAGTAGTTTATTCAGACAAGTGTGCAATGGAAAATGCTTGTACGGTAGTATTAGATGATAATACGACCTATAAGCTTTCTGCCCAGAAATGGAATGCAATTATCCGTGCAGGACTTTCCGAATATGGCTATTTAAAAAAGCAGAATATACAGTCTGTGACAGTTGCAGACTGTGAATGTGAAAGCAGTATTTGTTAAAATGGAAAGAGAGCTTTGCTTCTAAGGAATAGAAGTAAAACTCTCTTTCATTATAAAGAACAGGGTCTATTTCGCGTGTTCGCTTCCGAGAAGCAGGTAATGAATACAACTCAAAATTTCCTGCTTATATACAACGTAATCCATTGCCTCGTCCGGATAAAAAACAACTTCGTGGCAGTAG
>JAQUYA010000056.1 GCA_028692055.1 Lachnospiraceae bacterium
GGATCTGGAAGCTCCTGCTCCGGTACTACATATACATTCTTGAAGCCCAGTTCGGATAATACACGACGAACTGGAAGATTTCCGGTACCATGTAATGGGGTATAGACAATTTTGATGTCTTCTGCCACTTCCTTGATAATCTCCGGATGTATGATTTGTTTCTTTAGTTCCACCATATAAGCATCGTCAATTTCTTTACCGATCACCTGATAAAGTCCTGCTGCGATTGCATCCGCCTTATCCATTGTCTTTACCGTGTTATAATCTGTTACATTATTTACTTCTGTAATAATCTCCGTGTCCTTCGGTGCGGATACCTGTGCGCCGTCTTCCCAATATACCTTATATCCATTATATTCTGGTGGGTTATGACTGGCTGTGATAACAATACCAGAAATGCAGCCTAAGGTGCGTAATGCAAAGGATAATTCCGGTGTTGGTCTTAGTGAATCAAATACATATGCTTTGATACCGTTTGCCGCCATACATTGAGCAGCTACATCCGCAAATTCCGGTGACATAAATCTGGAATCATAGGCAATCGCAATTCCCTTTTTCTGTCCGCCCTCTTTTATAATATAATTCGCAAGTCCCTGTGTAGCTTTTCGAACCGTATACACATTCATACGGTTGGTACCTGCGCCTATTACCCCACGTAAACCACCGGTTCCAAATGCTAAATCCTTATAAAAACGGTCTTCAATTTCTCCCTCGTTGTTTCTGATTGCCAGTAATTCATCTTTTGTTGCCTGGTCAAAGTAGGAATCCTCTAACCAAAAATTAAATTGATCCATATAGCTCATCTAAATTTACCTCCCTAGTATAAAATGTATAATATCTACTTACGTAGGCTATTATCTTAATTGATGCGTAGCGAATAATCGCTTCTGTCCAATGAAAAATTAGGATTATAATAAGGGTCTCCTGCTTCCAGCTCTGCTTTCCATTTGTTCCGGAACCTCTCCGCTTCTTCATTATAGCGTGCTGCCCTTGCACCCTCATCATCCATACCACGAGATTTAGATTCAAAATGGTATAATTCGCAGTACGGATTACATATATTCAAATATCCTTTTGCACGTAAACGTAGGCAGAAATCCACATCATTCAGTGCAACCGCAAAGGATTCATCTAATCCACCCAATTCATCATAAAGTACTTTCTTTACCAAAAGACATGCTCCGGTTACTGCCGTAACATCCTGTGCATAACACAGTTTTCCCATATAGCCAACATTTTCATAGTTTACCCTATAATGTGTATGACCTGCCGTTCTATGTGCGCCAAGTCCGATTACAATTCCGGCATGCTGGATGGTCTTATCTTCATAATAAAGCTTTGCTCCTACTGCGCCAACATCGGCACGCTGTCCAAACATCAGCAATTCTTCTATCCAGTCAAGTGCGATAACCTGTGTGTCATTATTTAATAGCAGGATATACTCACCCGTTGCAAAGGAAGCTCCGTAATTATTGATTTTGGAATAGTTAAATTCACCCTCATAGGTAACTACCTTTACATTTGGTAATTTCTCTATTTCATTATAATACTCTTTGAGACTCACGTCAGTACTATTATTTTCCACAACGATAATTTCATAATTTTCATAGGTAGACTTATCCACAATCGAACTGATACATCGGTTCAAATCCGTATAATGATCCTTATTCGCAATGATAATAGAAACCTTCGGATTGGATAACACTTGATATTTTATACGAAAAATGGTTTCAAATGCTCTAGAACTGATAACTTCAAAATTTTGAAATCCCTGTGTCCGCAAATGATCCGATACGGCACCTCTAGCAGCTTCAATCGCATAGGTCTTTGCGCTGATATCGGAAGCGACGCTTCCCTTATGAGAACGCCAATAATACAGAAGCTTTGGCACATGTACCACATGTCTGGCATTCGTGGTAAGTCTGAGAATCATATCGTGATCCTGACTGCCATCAAACTGGGTACGAAATAGCTGGGTACCCTCCAGTAATGTTCGGCTGAACACGCTGAAGTGGCAGATATAGTTATTTGCTCTTAGGGTATCAATTGCATAATCTGATTTAAAATGCAGTGTAATCATATTATCAATATTACCATTCTTAAAGGTGGCTTCATCACAATAGATATAATCTGCATCCTTTTCACAAATTGCTTTCATATACTCATATAAAGCACATGGGTGCAGGATATCATCATGGTCAAACAGTCCGATGTATTCTCCGGTTGCCATCTTATAGCATTCATTGGTGTTCCCAGAAATACCTTCGTTCTTTTCCAGCCGTTTATATATGATTCTCTGGTCTTTTGCAATATATGCCTTACAGATTTCTTCCACAAAGTCATGCTCTGCATCGGAACCATCTGCCAGACACAGCTCCCAGTTTTGATAGGTCTGATATACGACAGAATCAATCATTTCCGTCAAAAACTGCTTTGGAGTATTATAAAGAGGTACCAAAATACTGATCTTAATATCTCTTGGAAACTTCGTATTACTTTGTTCTTTTCTTTGTTCTTCCGTAGGAAAACTTGCTTTTCCATGCTGCTTCATTGCTTTTTTTTCAATATGCTTACTCTTTATTTTACGAGCTATACCAGCCGGATTTCCCAGACGCACGATACGATCCTTCGTCCGAATCAGGAAATGGATAATCACACGAAATGGCTTAGTTGCTTTCCAAAATGGATTGTTTTTAATTCTTTTTAATTGAAATTCCAAATCTTCTGACTTGCTCTGTGCATCCGCATATTTTCCTGCATATGCATTTACCTTTTGCTTTTCTTTTTCATAAGCATCTTTATAATATGTCACAAGATCTTTTAATTCTTTTTCTGTTAACTTTTGTTCCATTTTGTCACCCTTAATCTCCGACTACTAGCTGTGTCGCTGTTTTCTTATATAATTGCTGCTTGGAGCAGCTGTCTTTCGCGAGCATTGCGATGGTATAAGTACCCGGAAGGATATCTCCTCTTGGTATTCTGCACACAAAGCCTGCCAATTCTACATTTTGCTGTTTCGGCAGAATCCGAACTACATCTCTGCGGTTACGGCAAATGGTATCGACCTCATAAATCATATCATTATCACCTATCAGCAGCAGCTGTCTGTCATAATGACTATTATCCATATCTAATACGTAGGACCAGCCTTCGATATGAAAGCCGCGCGGAATCTCTCCCAAATCATGTTTATCCTGTAGTTTTGCTATTTCAATCGTAATATTCAGACAGTTGTTTTCCCACTCCAGCGGTTCTTCCTTATTCCATTTTACTGGTCTTACATAATAATTTTCCTGCTCATATTCAAATTGATAATCACACAGATACATATGCTTCATTCCTGCGAGATGTCTGTTGTAAAAAGGATCATATCCTTTTAGTTCCGGATGCTTCGTATATAGTACAGACTTCTCACGAAGCAAGCGTTCTTTCTTCTCGTCGGAAAGCAAATCATCTCCACGGCTCAGAGATTCATGGTGAAACAACACAACATCATTTCGCTGTACATTATAGAAACCCTGTTCATATAATGCAAAACATAAATCCACATCATTATAAGCGACTGCCAGTTCTTCCCGAAATCCATCCACCTTACGGAACTTGTCCTGCTCCACCATAAGGCATGCCGCCGTTACTCCTATCATATCATAGGTATGGCGATTCTGACCATGATAATACACATTTTCATCGTGCAATTTCAACAATTTATGTGCCGGTCCAATTGCAAGATTGGTGACACCTACATGCTGTATCAGATCCGAATCCGGATACAAAAGCTTTGCTCCTACGGCTCCTACATGTGGCAAACGCGCTGACTCCAGCATACATTCCAGCCAGTTTTCCTGTGTCACTTCCATATCATCATTTAGAAATAACAGGAAATCTCCCTTTGCACGTGCAGCACCCATGTTGCACATAATGGAAAAATTAAATGGCATCGGCTTATAAAAATAACGCATGTTATATTTCTTCACAAATTCCTCGACCCTGAGGCGGTTATATGCAGTACTCCCATTATCCACTACGATAATTTCCGTTCTGATATCTTCCGAATCAAATTGACGAATCGACGCAATACAGGTTTCAAGAACATCTGGCTGGTCTTTCGACGGGATTATGATAGATACCAATTCCTTATCGGAATCCTCACAGGAACCCTTCTTTAGCTCTCCCTTTGCTGCTTGATTTGTTTCTTTATGTTTTTCAGATATTAAATCTGCATATAGCAAATCCGGTTTGTCGTTTTCTTCGTAAATACTGTCACTATATGCGGCATCTGCATCTGATAAAATATAATTTTTTTCAATCTCACGATGAAACAGTACCTTATCGATATCTGCAATCGGTTTATTTGTACTGTTTGCTGGTATCTCGCCAAAAGATTCTGCCAGACATAAGAACATGCGATAGACGTTCTGTTCACCCTTCCGGGTCAACTCCAGCTTATCCGGCACTCCCCATATCGTCCGCAGAGTCTCTGTACGTACCGTAAGTACATTTCCATAATAGGCAAAGGAATGCAGGGTATCCGGTGACCATTCTGGTTTAAACCAGGGCGTATGGCGCAGTCCTTCTCCATCTATACAATCCTCGTCGGTATATGCAATCTTTACCTGTGCATTTGCATCATAAAAATCTGCAATTACCTGACTTGCCAAAGTATCCAGCTTTCCATTATCTCTCACAAAAACCAGGATGTCCTCATCTGGAATCTGAAATCCCGGTACAAAATCCTGCATTGCACAAATTGTTACCGTAGTCTGGCTTTTCTGCTTTTTCCTATACTGCTTTTTCCACATTTCATTTTGTAATATCCATTGTGTATATGCATCTGACTGGCGCAATACCTCTTTCGCATATTTTTCGTAACACCTGTTATGCAATTGCTGCTTTATCATGTCTTTTAGTAAATTTTGCATGCCTTGTTTTTCCCCTAGCGATTAAATAATTTCTTCTTAATCATTCCTTTTTCCATTCCCTTTTGCAGGCTCTCTGCAATATCCATTGTTATCGGTATGATTTCCAGCTCTACCTGAAGCTTTGTGTCCAAATTTTTGTTTTCGCCTCTATGAACTGCATATTTACCGACCTCTATTGTAATATTCGGGTCTGCAGTAGCAAATACAATCGTATCCTCATTGATTATTTTTCCATTACTCTGGTACTGCTTACATGCCTGCCCGTTTATCTGTATTGATTGTATTTTTACGATGCATGCTTCCATTGCCGGATCAAGTCTTACCCGCTTAGTAGTATCTGCTATCGTGATGATTGTGCTTAAGTGTTTGGACGCTTTATCGGTTTCCGCCTCCATGCATTCGGCATTCGTAAGAAAATAGGAATTTTCTTCGCAAAAGCCTTCTCCACAATCCGTATAAATCTGTACCTGTTTCTGATTTGCGATTGCCCGCTCATTGGTAAAACGATCCGCTAACGCCTGTGCCGGTATCATCTGCATGCCTATTTTATTCCGCAGCTCCGTCATGGATAAACGTTGCCCCGTCACATAATGCTGGAAATCCAGTTCCCGCTGTACGTAATCCTCACAATTTTCTTCATCTATTCCAAGTTTTTCTTTTATTAAATCAAAACTTAATTTTCTTCTTTTCATTGCTCCTATCAGATAGCAATACAAAGCGCGGAATAAATTCTTTTCATAAGAAACCTTTGTTGCAAAGGTCCACTCATAATCCAATATGGTCCATTGTCCGGATTCTTCCTCTACAATGATATTGGAAAAAATCAAATCATAATCCGTAACTGGCATATCATCATGATATTTTAATGCTTCTTCGTATTCTTCTACCAAGGCACGAAACTGTACTTCGTCACCTCTGTCCAGGCATTCGTCCAGAAGCATTTCCAGTGTCTTACCTTTCAGATACTCCAATTCCATTTTATTTCCCTGCAATATACAACGATTCACCTGAAATTTACTTCCCGTAAAGCGCTCAGTTAGTTTTTCATATGCCGTCCTGATATTTTGAATATGTGCAACTGCTTTCTCATTTAAAGGGCTCTTATAAACACTTCGATTCTGCTGGTCGTCCTGCAGGATATCCGTACGAATTGCATATTCCTCTGCCCGGTCATTGGAAAATTTAGAATACTTAATAGAAAGAGGCTCTCCAATTACAACCAAATAAGAGTTTGAAAATTCTGCAAATGCACCCTCTCGAATAATATTATCAAATGCATTTTTCTCATCAAATAGACATAATCTGTCTCTGTCAAAATTACGTAGATTATTGGATAGCTCACCAACTCGAGGCAGATAAGCATCCGAAAATACCGTTGTCATAAATTTATAATCCGGATATGGATAATAAAAAGAATATTCTTCCATATCATTTGCTTTCATAATCTTTTCTAATCCGCGTCTGGTAAAGGTGCGAACCCCGCCGCCTTCCGGATAATCTTCAATACCGCTGAAATATGTGCCAAAATGGTCTTCTTTGCAACCTGCCCAATACTTTAATCCAAATTTATTTTCAATCGCAATTACGAGTCTGCCTTTAGGACTCATATGCTTCTTTAGAATCGCCATAAAATCTTCATAAGGCGTATTGGTTCCCATATATCCCTGTCCATATTCAAATACACCTATCAGGAAGATATAATCGTAATCCTCTGGTAATTCCGGTTCAATGTCCTTAAAATTACCCACATGAATGGTTACATTATCGCATTCCTGATGACGATATGCATTAATCGTGCTTCTTTTCTTAGACAAATCAATACAGGTTACGGACTTGGCTTTTCTGGCAAGTGCACCTGTAATCGCACCACAACCTGAGCCAACCTCCAGCACCTTCATAGAAGCATCTACCGGAACCCAGTCTACGATATTCTCCCTCAATGGGGATAAGTGATATAGAATCGGCCAGCTCGCTCTTTCCTCAATAATACGTGAATATTCCGATACCGGATTATTCTTTACAATCTCTAATAGTTCATCCTCTATGACTCCATCGCAATAAAAATCTTCCCCCGGATAATATTTATAATCTAACGTAATTTTTCCGATTTGTTCTGTCATCCTAAAACCATACCTCTCTTTTAAGAAATATCCTTCACTGTTACCATAGAGCACATGTCATAGAATCCAACCGTATTTTTATCTGAAATAACCGTCACATTCATTGCATCATACAATCTATGATATACCTTGAAATCGCTGCCTTCATATCCCGTCACGCCAAAAGACAGAAGATATTCGCCCCCCTGTAAAGTCATCTTTTGGGTAAATATAATTTCCTTTTGTTCACCCACCTTGGAAGCCTCCAAATATGCTTTTTCAAACATAGTATTGGTGCCTGTGATTTCAGTGCCCCTGATATTTTTAAAGGAAAATGCAAAAATAGGTGCCGCAATGTCCTGATGGAATTTCACTTTCATATGAATCGCAAACTCTTCATTCTTCATTACTGCGGTAGCACGTACCCCCTTATTATCCGTAATGTAGAATTCCGTAACTTCTGCTTCCTTCTCACCATATTCGAGCATATCCGGGTTTACACCCTCTGTTTGTACTTTTTTCTTTTTCTTGTTTGCTGCTTCAACCAAATCCGGGTCATCCAAAAGGCGCTTTCCTGTATTTTCTGCTTCCTCTTTATTATCTTCTACTATATACTGACCTACCAATACGCGTTTGTATGCGTCAATCATTTCCTTTGGGGTACCTTCGCCAAGCTTCTTTCCCTGGTTTAATAACACGACCTTATCACAATATTTACTGATACTGCTCAAATCATGGCTCACAAACAAGATGGTTTTGCCCATCTTCTTAAATTCCTCAAATTTATGATAGCATTTTGCCTGAAAAAATACATCTCCAACGGATAATGCTTCATCTACAATCAAAATTTCCGGGTCGATATTAATTGCCACTGCAAAAGCAAGGCGCACAAACATACCACTGGAATACGTTTTTACCGGCTGATGCACAAAATCTCCGATATCCGCAAACTCCAAAATATCATCCATTTTAGCAGTTATTTCTTCTCTGGAAAAACCAATCATGGTACCATTCAAGTAAATATTTTCTATTCCGGTATATTCCATATTAAAGCCTGCTCCTAATTCCAACAGTGCAGAAATACGTCCATTTACCGTAATATCCCCCTTTGTCGGATTAAGAACACCTGTTATTATTTTTAAAATGGTAGATTTACCAGACCCATTGGTTCCAATAATGCCAAGGCACTCTCCCTGATGAATCGTAATATCCACATCGTGCAATGCATAATGTTCTACATATCTTTTCTTACGAGTCAGTCCCAATGCTTCCTTTAGCCGATCCATTGGCTTGTCATATAATTTATATATCTTATCCACATGAGACACCTGAATTGCGATGTCCTGTTTGCTTTTCGTACTCATTCTCGTACCTATATCTTTCTTATTTCTACCTGCTATTTTATGCAGCCCATAGAGGATCATCTATTGTTCGTCATGTGCCCCTACAGTACATCTGCAAAATGTACCTTCAATCGTTTGAATATCAATGCGCCCACTGCAAAAATCACAACGGTAGTAATCCAGAAAAACATCGTGGAATAGAAATCTTCCCAAAACCATGACTTTTCAAACAAGGCACTTCTGTAACCATTTACGACATAATATACCGGATTCAATTTAAAAATAATCTGATATTCTGCCGGGATTCTGCTGATATCCCACATAATCGGAGTTGCCCACATACCTACCTGCATGCCAATCGCCACAATCTGGGTCAAATCGCGGAAGAAAATAACAATCGAGCAGGTTGCATAGCTGAGCGCCAGTACAAATACAAACAGGCAAAAGCTGAAATATATTAATTGCAGCCAATATATATCGGGATAATATCCATATCCAATACATATCACAAGCATAAAACACACAAAAAAGATATGAATAAAGCATGCTGCAATTATCTTAATAATCGGAAGAATACTGATTTTAAACACTACTTTTTTAACAAGATAATTGTATTCTAGCAGTGCCGTCATACCATTCATAACCGCCTCATTGAAGAAAAACCACGGTACCATACCAGCCGTCAAATGCAGTACATACGGCACCTCTAATCCGGTGGAAAGTATCTGCGCTTTTGCATTAAATCCCTTTTCAAAGACAAACCAGTAGACCAAAATCGTGACTACCGGCTGTACAAAAGCCCATACAATACCAAGATAAGAACCGGCATAACGTGTTTTAAAGTCATTTTTGGATAATTTCCATATAAGACGTCTATTCTGCCATAATTCTACCGGCAGAACGGTAATCTTATCATAAAGCAGTACGAACACAATATTTGCCAGAAGGATGATCGTACATGCAATTACTTTCTTTATCAATTCATCCTGCGGATCTGCAAACTGATTTTCGTGCAGCACCAGGACTGCCATCATAATCACAGAGCATATCGCTACCACAGAGATTCCTATCCGTTTGGGAATACCTCTATGTTCTGCATTATCATTTGTTATTGTTTTTTGCATAATTCTTTTCCTTTTTTGTATTCCTCAATGCCATTCCATTTTGTATCTTTATCTGAAATTGTCAATTCCATATCTGCAGGAATTGGCCATTCCACACCAATCGCAGGATCATTCCAGGCAAGTCCGCCTTCATCATTCGGATGATAAAAATCCGTGCACTTATATGCAAATTCTGCATAATCCGATAACACAACAAATCCATGTGCAAAATTCTTAGGAATAAAGAATTGTTTCTTGTTTTCTGCTGTAAGCAATACTCCAAACCATTTTCCAAAAGTCTTTGAACCCTCACGCAAGTCAACTGCCACATCAAATACCTCGCCCGAAGCCGCACGTACCAGCTTATCCTGCGGATAGTTTAATTGAAAATGTAAGCCCCTTAATACCCCTTTTTTAGAAGCTGACTGGTTGTCCTGTACAAATACCTGATCTATTCCTGCTTCTTTATAATCATTATAATTGTAGGTTTCCATGAAATAACCTCTTTCATCACCAAACACCGCCGGTGTAATAACCTTCAATCCTTCAATTTCACATGTTTCTACTGTTATCTTTCCCATTTTAGTTCTCCTTGCATTATTTTCAATTATTTGTCAACAGACTGATATTCATATCAACTCTGCCTTCAATGCCATCTACGGCACCATTTGATGTATACTGCCAGATTTGGAAGTTTCCTTCATAGGTTGGTGTTGCCTTATATTCTGCCAGCCATACGACATATTTATCCAGTTTTGCAGCATCTACATTCCTTGTCAACCAGTTTTTGCTCGCATAAACACCACCGGTAAACCCTGCATTTTCTATCGTTTCACAAAAAGCTTCACATACCTTCGTTCTCGTATCTTTGTCAAGTCCATCCGCTCTGCCGCTTCCACCAGCACCTTCTGTGTCGATAAAGACAGGATAGGTCAAACGATACTTGTCGCACAGCATAATCGCCATACTCGCTTCTTCCACCGCTTCTACTTCATTCGTTGCCTGCGTAAAGAAATACATACCTATCTTCACGCCCGCCTCTGTAGCTCCCTGAATATTCTGTGCAAAATATGGATCTTCTACCAAAGCTCCCGTTGAAGCCCCGCGATATCCGCAACGAATAATCGCATAGTCAACGCCGGCTGCCTTTGCTTTTACCCAATCTATCTCTTTATTCCATTTTGATACATCAATACCAAATTTAGATTCTTCATTTATGACCACATCCGTTCGCTCTGTTCCATCTGCGTTGGTCTGTGCATCATTTACCCCGATATCCTCTATGGCGGCATCGACTTCATCTTCTGATTTTATCAGATAAGAAATATCGTCAATCACCTGATAATCCACCTGGTTTTTAACCGTTACTTTTATCTTTGTATTTGCCACGGAGTACCCTTGTACTGGCTGCATGGATACATAGTAATCACCTGCCTCCATATTGCCAATATAAATCATGCCATCCCGGTCCGTATCCTCATAAGGTACATCATTAACATTTACATAAAAGTCCTGTCCCATAACGGGAGTTCCAAGCGTATTTACAATCTTGATACGCAAATCTTTTTCAACAGAGGTTACTAATAAATCCAACGTCTGCCCTTTATTTTCCAAAGAATCATAAGCGTTCTTTTCTGCATCAAAAAAAGTTTCGTCCTGCATAAAAGCAGATAAATCCGTTTCATCCGGCACTACAGCCGTTTCCGTTTCTACCGATTTTGCACGCGTAATACGATTCCACTTTTTCCTAATCGTATTTAGATTTGTAAACACTACCACGGCTATAATCGCAAGCAATGCAACCACGCCTGCAAGGATCACCGTTCTCCTCATCTTAGAGTCCATTTGCAACCTCTACCAAATATTTGCCATACTCTGTTTTCATCAACGGCTCTGCCAGCTTTAATAGCTGTTCTTTTGAAATAAAGCCTCTCTTATAAGCAATTTCTTCAATACAGGAAATATAAAGTCCCTGGCGCTTTTGAAAAGCAGATACAAAATCCGCAGCATCTAACAGCATATCGTGACTTCCGGTATCCAACCATGCAAATCCTCTGCCGAGTGTTTCCACATGCAGGGTTCCCCTTCTTAGATATTCATTATTAATGCTGGTGATTTCAATTTCCCCTCTTGCAGAAGGTTTTACATTTCTGGCAATCTCTACCACTTCATTATCATAGAAATATAAACCAGGAACCGCGTAATTGCTCTTTGGCTTTTCCGGTTTTTCTTCGATAGAAAGCGCTTTTCCAGATTCATCAAACTCAACAACTCCGTATTCTCTCGGATCTCTTACATAATAGCCAAAAATAGTCGCTCCGTATTCTCTGACAGCTACACTCCGTAATACTTTTGAAAAACTCTGTCCATAGAAAATATTGTCGCCTAACACAAGTGCAACGCTGTCTTTACCAATAAAGTCGGCACCGATAATAAACGCGTCTGCAAGTCCCCTTGGACTTTCCTGCACCGCATATTCCATGTGGAGTCCCAACTGTTCTCCCGTACCAAATAGCTCTTCAAAAACAGGTAAATCTCTGGGAGTAGAAATAATCAGTATATCCCGAATGCCTGCAAGCATCAATGTTGATAATGGATAATAAATCATTGGTTTATCATAAACTGGCATAATTTGTTTGGATATGGCTTTTGTCAATGGATAGAGTCTTGTTCCACTTCCTCCCGCTAATATAATACCTTTCATCAAGTAATCCTCCTATAGGTTCTTTTACGCACCGAATGGGAACGCCATACTATGACGTTCCCACTGCATTTATTTATACATTTCACTATAATATTTCTGGTAATCTCCACTCGTTACATGCTTCATCCAATCTTCATGTTCAAAGAACCATTTGATGGTAAGCTTGATGCCGTCTTTAAACATGGTTTCCGGATACCAGCCGATTTCCGCTTTTATTTTGTCCGGTGCAATTGCATACCGTTTGTCATGTCCTTTGCGGTCTGCTACATATTTTATCAGCTTTGTAGTAACCAGCTTTCTTCTCTCATCGTCTTCCGGAAGCATTTCCTGAAGTGTTTCTATAATGATATTAATAATTTCAATATTCTGTTTTTCATTGTGGCCACCAATATTGTACGTTTCAAAGAGTCTTCCTTGTTCCTGTACCATATCAATTGCTTTTGCATGGTCCGCCACATATAACCAGTCGCGTACATTCTTACCATCTCCGTATACCGGAAGGTCTTTTCCCTGTAACGCATTGTTGATAATAAGTGGTATCAGTTTCTCTGGGAACTGGTAAGGGCCGTAATTGTTGGAACAGTTGGTAATATTTGCAGGAAAGTGATAGGTATCCATATAGGCTCTTACCAGCATGTCCGAAGATGCTTTGCTGGCCGAATACGGGCTATGTGGTGCATATGGCGTCGTTTCATAGAAAAACTCGTCCTCGTTTTCCAAAGAACCATATACCTCATCGGTGGATACATGTAAGAATTTCTTACCCTCTTTAAATGTTCCATCCGGTAATTCCCATGCGCTCTTTGCACAGTTTAACATCACGAGTGTGCCGAGCACATTTGTCTTAACAAAGACCTCCGGATTCTTAATACTTCTGTCCACGTGGCTTTCTGCTGCAAAATGTACCACACGGTCTATGTCGTTTTCTTCAAATACTTTGGCAATGGCTTCTGCATCACAGATATCCGCTCTTACAAAGCTGTAGTTTTCTCTATTTTCTATATCTTTCAAATTCTCAAGATTGCCTGCGTAGGTAAGTACATCTACGTTAATAATGCGGATTTCGTTATCATATTTTTTAAACATGTAGTGGATGTAGTTGGAGCCAATAAAGCCTGCTCCGCCTGTTACTAAATAAGTTCTCATCTTTATATCTCCTAACTTTTTATTAAATGTTATCATACCACAATTTTCCAAAATTGACTATCAAAACTAATAGAGAATATTTAAATCTACATTTCCATTAATTCCACCAACACTGCCCTTCGAGGTATACTGCCACATATCATATCTGCCGCCATAGGTCGGTTTCGTTGCATACTGTGCCAGCCAAATCTTATAACCGCTCAGGGAACCGGCACTCAGTTTACTTTCAAACCAGCTCTTGGAAGCATAGACACCTGCCGTCTTACCGCCATTCTGAACAGTTGCACAAAAGGCTTTGCATACGGCTGTTCTGGTTGCTGCACTAATGCCGTCCGCACGTCCACCGCTGCCCTCGGTATCTATGTAAATCGGCATGGACAATCCATAACCATTTACCAGATTCAAGGCCATAGATGCTTCTTCAACTGCTTCTACTTCATTAACTGCCTGCGTGAAGAAATATACACCTACTTTGATTCCTGCTGCCTGTGCGCCCTTGATATTGGCTGCAAATTTTGGATCCTGAACCAATGCTCCCGTGGAAGAACCGCGGTATCCACAACGAATAATTGCAAAGGATACACCGGAATTTTTAACGGCCGTCCAGTTAATCGTACCATTCCATTTCGATACATCGATTCCCAGAGTCCCACTTCCAAGAGAAAGTGAACCATCGCTGCCAAATGTATACTGTACTCCTTGTATAACCTGTGTTCCAGTTACTTTATTTCCATTTTTATCAAAATAATACGTCACATTGTCAATGGTCTGCCAACCGGTATATTTGTAATTTGTTATCAGTTTTTTATAAAATTTATCAAATTTAAAATAATCTGCATAAACGGCTTCCCGATATTTCCCGTCTACCTTCACATAAAGCTGGTTTCCTGCTTTATCCTTTAGTTTTGTAGTGGCATCATCCTCCGCCACACTTCGCACATTTACGGTTGCGGTAGCTGTCGCAGTATCACTGCCCTGTTTGGCGGTTAGGGTTATCGTTGTTTTTCCACTTGCTACTGCAGTTACTTTACCTTTCGTATCTACAGAAGCTATCTTCGGATTTGCAGATGTCCAGGTATACGTCGGTGTGCTCACAAATCCTGTCTGCGTCGGCGTAATTGTCGTAGAGGATTTAATCAGCAAATCAATATTTGTTTTGTCTATACTTAATACAATAGCCACTTTGCTCACGGTTATTGTACAAGCAGCCTTTTTGCTTCCATCCGTTGTTGTTACCGTAATGGTTGCGGTTCCTGCTGCTACACCAGTCACGGTTCCATCGGAGGAAACGCTTGCTATTTTTGCATCGCTGCTGGACCAGGTAACCTCTTTCTTAGTCGCATTATCCGGCGCTACTGTTGCTGTAATTTTCCCTGTACTTCCCACATTTATTGCAAGTGTTGGCTTGTCCACGCTCACGCCTGTTACGGCTACTGTTTCCGGCACTTTCGCTGTCACAGTTACCGTACAGGATGCGGTTTTTCCACCATCTTCCGTCGTTACTGTAACCGTTGCTGTTCCCGCCTTGTGTGCGGTAACCGTTCCGCCCGACACACTGGCAATTGAATCATCGCTGCTATGCCAGCTCACATTCTTATTTGCTGCATCCGAAGGTGACACTTCTGCCGAAAGGTTTCCCGTCGCACCTTCCTCCAAACTCATGGAGGATGCCATACTTACTCCAGTTACCGCAATGATTGGTGCCGGCTCCGGAACCTCATTATCACTTACCAGTCGTAGGAAATATCCATCGGTAGACTGTACTGTGACATTTTTTGCCGATGAAGTCGTATTCGGATCGGTAACATCTGATTTTTTTACTTCTTCATATTCTCCACTGTCACTGCCGGTTCCATCGGTAATTGCTGTTTTTGTCGATTCCACAAATTCAACGGTATCGGTCAATTTGCTTTCTTCTACTACTTTAATCTGTGTATCTTCTTTTGCTACATTGACTTCTGCTTCCGACTTTACTTCGTCTGCAATGTCAATTTTTTTGTACTCTATCTTGTCCTTAACTGTAACATCAGATGCTTTATCCGGGAATGTATATCCATCTACACTAAGCAGCTTGATCTTGTAAGTTCCCGGTGTCATATTTGTCTGATAGATAATACCATCCTTGTCATCATCCGTTACGGTTTTTGTTTGTTTATTTGGGTCTGTTTGTTCTACCTGAAATTCTGTCCCCGAGATTAATTTGTTTGTTTTTTTATTCACAAACTTTATCTTTAGGTCCTTTTCTACAGAAGTCATATTTACCGTGATTTCAATATCTTCTTCTGCTTCTTCCGTCGCGGCTTCTTCCGTTGTCATTTCTTCTTCCGCAACGCTATTTGCCTTGCTGTCTGCCACTGCAAGCAATCCACTTTCTCCAATCACTTCTATATTACTTAGTTCTTCTCCAATTTCAACCATGTCACTAATCTGCGCTGCTTCCACCTTGGAATTACTCCACATCGTAAATGTAACAATCGCAATAACCAGAACTCCCAGTCCAGTCGCCGCTACGATTGCATCTATCGCAGAAAATTCTTTGAAAAATTTCTGAAGCTTTGGTTTCAAATCCTCAAATGCTGCTATTTTTTTATTATTTTTTTTATTGTTCTTTTTGTTTCTGGTTTTCTGCCTTCTCTTCTTTCCTGCTTTATTTTTCCTTGGATTGCGGCTTACCCGTTCCTTTGCTTCCGGCTCCTCGTCATCTTCGTACTCCGCATCTTCATCTTCATACTCCGCATCTTCGTCTTCGTATTCTACTTCTTCATCATACTCCGCTTCATCATCTTCGTATTCTACTTCTTCGTCGTACTCTGCTTCATCATCTTCGTATTCTACTTCTTCGTCGTACTCTGCTTCATCATCTTCGTATTCTACTTCTTCGTCGTACTCCGCTTCATCATCTTCGTATTCTACTTCTTCGTCGTACTCCGCTTCATCATCTTCGTATTCTACTTCTTCGTCGTACTCCGCTTCATCGTCTTCGTATTCTACTTCTTCGTCGTACTCCGCTTCATCGTCTTCGTATTCTACTTCTTCGTCGTACTCCGCTTCATCGTCCTCATATTCTACTTCGTCGTCTTCGTATTCCGCTTCATACTCTATATATTTTGCTTCTCTTTTTTTATGCAATCGTTTTTTGGCTTTCCCCGTTTTTGAATTCTTCATCAGCTTAAATTTTATCATATAATATTAAAACCCTTCCCTTTACATCTATTTGTAAACAATCCACGTTTAGTTTACCATTGTTGGTACTCTGATTCAACCGTAATTGCCCATTTCCATATATTTCAAATTCTTAAGATTTGTTAAATAAA